>DAIRSD010000041.1:0-16820 GCA_036804625.1 Aureliella sp.
CGGCGGGGCCTGTCCGGGGCAGATAGGCATTCCTGGTACGCTTGACCATCAAAGAGTGCCTTTGGAGGGTGGGCTTTGGCGATACCATGTACACCGGAAGGTCTTTGAGGTCTTAGCGCATGGTACCACAAACCCCTGGGGGCACGATTGGGATTTGTGGGGAGAGTGCTTCTTCATCAATACAGTCAATGGGCACTTGTGGCATTTGATTGTAGGATCACACTTGGACAGGCCCTTTACTCTCGATCCTAATCCTTACGTGTACGAATTGCTGGATACACATGCAGATCATTGGCATTTTGATACTGGCAAGGCATGGTTTACCTCGCGAGATGGCAGCGCCAGTGACTTCGGCGGCGGCCATGCACACGTAGGCATGATGATTTACCAAGCCGACGAATGGCCCAGCCAAATGCGAAATCGGTTGATGACCTGGAACATTCATGGCCAGCGAGTTAACCAGGAAGTGCTGCATCGAGTGGGCAGCGGATACGTTGGCCGCCACGCTCCAGATATACTGCAAGCGGCCGATCCATTTTTTCGAGGCATGGATTTGAGCACTGGGCCTGATGGAGCCGTCTATGCGATCGATTGGAGCGATACCGGGGAGTGCCATGAGAACACTGGAGTTCACCGAACTAGCGGTCGAGTGTTTCGTTTTGCTGCCACAAAGCCAACAACTGCTCAGGCGCAATCATCTGCGATTCCGTCTGAAATAAAGGACTTGCGCGCTTTAAGCAGCATCCAGTTGGCACAGCTTCATGACCACCGCAACCAGTGGTACGTGCGGCAGGCGCGGCTGATCTTGGCAGAGCGAGCCAAGCAAACGAGCGACGAGCCCGGCAATGGCCCTCCTGATGAACTACAGCTTGCTATTGAGCAGCTGCGCAAAGTCCTAATCGGTACCGATGATCAGTCAGCCTACCAAGCATTGATGACCTTGCATGCAATGGATGCTTGCTCCAGTAATACTCTGTTACAACTTCTAGATCATTCAAACGAACATCTTCGAACTTGGGCTGTGCGATTGCTACTGGACAACCTGTCGCTTGATGATATCTTCGGTCGCAACTGTCAGCGGGAAACCGTTCCTGCCGAGTGGATCAAGCGACTAACAGAGCAAGCAGAGAACGATGAAAGTGGGCTAGTACGTTTAGCGCTGGCTTCAGCGATGCAGCGGTTCCCCTTAGATCAACGTTTCCCTTTAGCCGCCGCATTGATGCAGCACGATCAGGATGCTAACGATCACAATTTGCCGCTGCAAGTCTGGTACGGATTGATTCCTGCGGTCCAGGCGATGCCGTTAGAAGCAGCTCAGTTGACCACTGAATCCAAATGGCCACGTACCGTCCGATTGATCGCTCGACGGTTGTCCAGCAGCATCGACACCAATCCGCAAGCTGTCAATCGGTTATTGGAGATTGCAATTGGTGTCCCCGGTCCGATACAGTTGGCTATACTTCAGGGAATTTCTCAGGGGCTTCAAGGTTATCGAAAGCTACCTGCACCGCCTGCCTGGTCAGCATTGGCCAGGTCGATCGCAAGTGCAGGATCTGGCTGGTCCGATTCTGAACCGGGCGCTGTTGAGAAGTCAGAATTACATCTAATTGTTCGTGAGCTGAATCTACTGTTTGGTGATGGACGAACGTTCGACCAGACTCGAACGCTGGTGCTGGACCAGCAAGCCGATCCACAGCTTCGATTGACCGCACTTCAGGCGTTGGTGCGTAGTCAGCCTGATGATTTGCTCGAGATATGCTTGCCACTGCTGAAAGATAGCCGCTTGAATGTGGCTGCCGCACAAGGTCTCTCTGGAAGTGCTGATCTTCAGGTGGCTGAGCAGTTAATAAAGAACTACAAGCGGTTTCGCGCTCCCGAGCGCCCTGGGGTCATTAGTTTGCTTTTCGTGTGCAGTGCTTTTTCCCATGTTATATTGGAAGCCATAGCTGACTGATCTTTTCCGTCCCAAGATCTAACGCCTTATGACATGCGCCAGATTCGATCCCATTGCGACGTGGAACTGGACAATCGCATCAAAGAGGTGTGGGGGCAGATTGGCGATACCCCAGAAGACAAGAGACGGCAAATTGAATCGGTTCGGCAGCTTTTAACGCAGAGCCCTAGTTCAGAAAACGATCCGTCGCAAGGTCGCCAGATTTTTCAGCAGCGTTGCGGTAGTTGTCACCGACTATTCGGCTCCGGAAAAAAAGTCGGCCCTGACCTGACGGGTGCCAACCGCCAAAACCTGGACTATTGGTTAGAAAACATCGTGGACCCCAGCCTGGTCGTCAGCAAGGACTATACGATGAGCGTTGTAGAGCTGCAGGATGGTCGAGTTCTGAACGGATTAATAGTTAACAGAACCCAGCAATCGCTCCAACTTCAGACCCCTACTGAACTTCTGAACTTGTTAGCCGTCGACGTCCAGCAGACAGCACAAACAGGTCTCTCCCCCATGCCCGACGGACTACTGGACAATCTGTCGGAGCAAGAGATCCGTAACCTTTTTGAATATCTGAGAACTCCAGCCCAGGTTCCCTTGCCAGAGCCCTGATCGTTCGTACCATACATGTTCTGGCAATTCGCCTAGCGCAACCAGCTTATCCACTTCGGATTCAAGCCTCGCTATCATTGATAACGACATCGTAAATCTATTTGACCATTGTGATCAGGATCAGGTAACTATGACCACGACTTCAGGCAATACCGGTGCGATAACCCCCAAGCAACAGATTCGAGCTGCGGCGCACGAAAATCGTAAGAACCAAATAGATAAAGATGCTGTCAGTCGCCAGATTGTCAGTCGCTTTATGCAGTTGCCAGAATATTCTTCCGCTAAAACCGTGATGTTCTATGTCGATGTGCGCGATGAAGTTCGAACTCGACACGCCTTGCCCGAAGCCTTGCAAAGCGGCAAACGAATCGTCATTCCGTATTGCGTCGATGGGTTGTTAGAATTGTTTCATTTGGAATCGATGGATGAACTGTCAGTGGGAATGTACAAGATTTTGGAACCCAAAGCTGAACTGCGTGAAGTCGCCTCGAAACGCTTGCAGCCGCAAGATTTGGACTTGATCATGGTGCCAGGCGTGGCCTTTGATCGAAATGGCGGGCGCACCGGACACGGCAAAGGCTACTACGACAAATTGCTGGAGCATGCAAGACCGGATGCACCTCTGATAGCACTGGCCTTTGAATGCCAACTGTTCCCCGAGATCCCCTGCGAGTCACATGATATCTACATGGACAAAGTGGTAACCCAATCCGACGTTTATCAAGGCCGAGGACGAAAGCAGTAGCTCTGGTAGAGCGATTCCAATTCTTGTTGACGGGGTGAAAGGCGCTTGTGGCTTTTCGCATGGACTTAATTCATAATCGATTTATCTTGCGATCAGTCATGACTCAGTCTTACACCGAAATCGTTGATGATACGTTCGCCGAAGGTTTTCGCAGCATCTATGCCGAGTTCTTGGTGACGGCCAGAGATCGCAAGTGGTTAGATCACTGCTGTCACGCTGTAACCGGCCATGGAAGCAGCACCATCATGTGCGACTCGGAGGTAGGTGTTTCTCGAATATTGGATGGTCACAGCCACGGACAGGAAACTCCCGATGGCCGCATCGGAGCAGTGATTCAAGTGCATGTTCCGCGATTTCGCAAGGATCGCGAAAGCCACTTGGAAAGGGTGCTGCTGGCTCGAATTGGGCAAAACGTGCTGACCTGTCCCACGGCAAGATGCTTCAATCGACTGGATACCGACCCCTATTTCAAGCTGGGTAGGAAGGTTGCCTTCTTTGGAGACGGTCATCAATTCCGCGACCAGCGTTATGGCACCAAGGGCTGGGTGATACCGATCATGGGTGGTGAATTCTACCTGACGCGACGCTTTGGTTATAGCGATGGAGTCATGGGCGGCAACTTGTGGTTTATGTCGGTCAGCGAGCAGGCTGCGATCGACGCTGCGGAGCGGGCGGCTGCGGCCGTAGATCAATGTGATAATACCGTCCTGACCTTTCCAGGTGGAGTTGCGGCCAGCGCTTCAAAAGCTGGCAGCAGGTATAGCTTCATGATCGCTAGCACGTTTGCCGAATATTGCCCAACTTTGAAGGTCAAATTAGGCGAGCAATCTCGAGTTCCTGATGGTGTGCAGTCGATCATGGAAATCGTAATCAACGGCAGCAGCTTGCAAGATGTCGCCGCAGCCACTCATGCCGCCATCAAAGCAGCATTAGAGGCCCCTGGATTGATACGAATCTCAGCCGGAAACTATGCTGGTAGACTTGGGAAGAGTTTTATTTACCTTCATCCGGAAAGGCAAGGAGCTTCATAACCGATGCCTATTCATACGATTTGCACCAGTTGCGGAAAATCGCTTAGTGTGGCTGATGAACATGCTGGCAAGCGAGCTAAATGTCCGGCGTGTGGTCATATCTATACCGTACCCCTGGCCAGCGCCTTGGTTGCCGCTCAACAGCCTTCCATCGATTCCAATACGGCCACAGATTCAGACCAACCAGATTGGGCTACACTGGAACCGGCCAGCGCTCTGCCAGACCAATTCTGGATGCAGACCGCAGATGGTCAAGTCTTTGGACCTACAGACCGAAATACTCTCAATCGTTGGTTCTACGAAGGTCGCGTTGGCAATAACTACAAGATTCGAGTCGGAGATACGGAAAACTGGATGGATGCTAGCCTGTTTCGCCCTGGGACACAAACCGCTAGTCAGGTGCCTAACGATGGTAATCCGTACAGTGTCCCCGGTGCTGCCGCAGTCGGTGGAAGCGCTGGCTCTGGCCTGCACCCATATCCCAAGAAGGACAAAGGAGTATTAGTCCTGGTGATGGGGATTCTTAGCTTTGCGGTTTGTGGTGTCTTTGGAATTGTCGGTATCATCATGGGACGGACCGCTCTCAATGAGATTAACTCTGGACAGGCCGACCCAAAGGACAAGACATTGGCGACGGTAGGTTTTTGGCTGAGTGTCGCCAGTTTAGTGCTGAATTTAATATTTGTTGGTCTGTTCGTTATTTTGGGTCTGATAGGTGCACTGGCTTCATCCTAATACTTCACCATTGCATGAACTTGAGCGGTTTTTGCGGTCGCGATATGACTGAAGCTATTCAACGATAGGCCACGCTTGATGCGCGACATACTGACTGGACCGACCTGATAATTCGGCTGCTAACTCTGCATTGCCGGTAGACTGAGCCAAATCCTGCGCACGTCGTACCAAACGAATTGCTTCATCGAACATGCCGCATTGCGCGTATGCGGCTGCCGCAGTGTCCAAAAGGTTGGGATCATCTATTTTCTCCAATTGCTTGGCCCAGCGAAGGGCCTCTTGCCCATTACGCAATTTGGCAATCGGTGCTGTCGACAATAGCCATGTCAAATTGTTGGCAGCGCCCACCAAAGTTGGATCGATATGCAGCGCTTGGCGAAAATTGTCGATCGCACCGGGCAGGTCTTTAAGATTCAACCGATTTTGTCCCAAGTCACTTCTCACATGAGCATTGTCGGGCAATAGTTGTGATGCTCGCACCAGAAGCTGATCGGCTTCGCCCAAATTCTGATCTGCAATGGCAAGTCGCCCGAGCATCCAAAGGGACATACCATGATTGGGATCGATGGCTAGTACCGCTTGATACTGCTGGCGGGCAGCTTGAGAACGCCCTTGCAAGTCGTAGACTCGGGCTAGGTTATACGCAGGCCCTGGCACGTTCGGTCCTAATGACATAGCTATTCGCAACGATTTCTCGGCCATCGGATAGTTGCCTACATCAAGCAATTCACGACCATAGTTGGCGTATGCGATGCTGTCATCGCGGAACTCAGGCATCGGCCAGTTCAGCGGGATAGCAAGCAAAATAGCGATTGGAAGCCCCAGAGCCCACTGCGTGCGAAAACGACCTTCCTTCCAATCCTGAGCCATTTGGCTAAGAGCTGCCCCTGCAAATAACGCAAGGAAGGGCACCAACGGGTAGCGGTACCTCGCGAAGACAAAAAAAAGTGCAACCGATATGATTAGAACAGCGATCGAAGCAAGTAAAACGGCAACTCGTCGCCACCGGTCGCGGCTAGACCAGATACCTAGGGTCGCCAGTGGAACCAAGACTCCAAAGTTCAGCCATAAAAGCGACCTCAGCACATGACTGTGTCTCGCATACACCTGGATGCCTTCGGAGTCCACCAGTTCTAATCCGTGTAACGTCAAGTAGGTTTTCCAAAATAACAGCTTTAGCCACTGACCAGGGTGTTGCCGCACAAATTGCAGTGCTTGATCTTTCCAATACTCAGAAACTTCAGCAGCGGTCAGTGAACGTCCCGTCGCTTGTTCCGCGAGGCGCACAGCGTCTGCGCGTTCATGTTCCGTGTGACCTCGGCCCGGCACCAGCGGTTCGTAAAGTCCAGTTGCACCGAGATGATTTCCGATGTAGAGATTTGGTCCCAGTTGAGATGTGCTGATCAGGAACTCGCCGCCCACCCAGTAGTTCCGAATTCCCACCGGCAACATGACACATGAGCACCCCATCGCAAGAATTGCCATCCACATCAGGCGACGCACCAGCGGTTCGCTATGAAAGTAAAGTACTAACCAGGCCGCTAACACGGGAAAAAGCAAGCGTGCGTTCTCACGGTTGAGCATCAACAATCCCAGCTCAATGCCCAGAAAAAAGAGTGTCACCATGCTTTGTCGTTCCAGGAACATACCTGAAGAAACTAGGACCGCCGATTACCGAAACAGTTCTAACGACGACTTTTGTATCAAGCCGTCAAAGAACAATGCGGGTGAATAGAATGCCAACAGAAAGCCAGCTACAAGACCCGCTGGTTCATTGAAGAACGCCCGACCGGCCTTGGCCACCATCACGCAAGCACAACTTCCCAGTAGCACTTGAACCCAACGAATCGCCATCGGGTCGACGCCTGCGACCTTGTAGATGCAGGCCATCAAGTATGGGTATAACGGGGATTGATAGAAGACCTGATCGCCTATCCAATCGCCGCCAGCGATTTGAACGGCCCAAGCGTGATAAATTTTGCTGTCAACGATCAACGCTGCAAAGGGAAGATCGTCGGACAACTCCCACAGGTAAACAGCTCGCAACAAAAAGGCCAGCAACCAAATCAACAAGAGTGCGATTGCTCCAGAGAACCTCCACTTAGGATCTGAAGTACTTGTACCAAGCGGTACCGGTGTGACTTTCTTCTTGGGCATCGCAGCCTTTGACTTTTGTTGACGGTTCACAGCTTTTACAGAAGAACGCGCGCGGCTTTTAGGGTTGTATCCGTATTAAACATAGTCAACCAAGCCGGCAGGCAAGTCAGGTTGCTGCCAAACGCTCATCCCTCCGTCGACCAGCAGCGTTTGTCCATGAATATGCTCGGCTTCGTCGCTGACCAAGAACAACGCCGCCTGAGCGCAGGACTCTGGGCCGGGCACTTGGCCGTTGGGCGTATGCAACTGCATCCAGCGCATCGCTTGTTGGTTATCAAGCAGGGCGGACGTCAGCGGCGTAACCACCAACCCGGGAGCCATAGCATTGACACGAATACCATGCGGAGCCAAAGCAACACACAGCGTTCGCACCATCATGCGAACAGCCCCTTTGCTTGTGTCATACGCGGTGTGATCCGGTTCGGCCAGTTGTCCGTTGATCGAGCCCGTCATCAGGACTCGGCCACGAACCGATCGTTTAACCCATTGTTGAGCTAGAGCCTGAGTCAAGAAATAAGCCGAGTCAACATTCAGACGCATCGTTCTTTGATAAGTATCCCAGTCGATTTCCAGAAAAGGCTTGTCGATGCAAGTACCGGCGTTGTTGATCAGAATTGACACATCGGGTTCCAATTGAAATAGCCGCTCGACAAGCAGTGGAACGACTTGAGGTACAGCTAGAGAAAGATCTGCGGTCAGTAAGTTCACTCGAACATCAAACTGCTGACACCGAAAGATCGTCTGCTTTGCCGTTTGATCATCCTGCAATCCATGCAGCACAAGATTGCAACCCGCCTGTGCCAATCGCAAAGCGATTGCCGCTCCAATTCCCTGGGTTCCCCCAGTGATCAACGCCGTCTTGCCGTCTAACCGCATTTTTATGGACCCCTCTTATTAAATTCTAAGCAAGCCGCTCTAAGCAAGCCGCTTTAGCTGAGAATGGATCCATCTTAAATAGTTCCAGCCTCTCAATTTATGGTCTAGGCACAATATTAACCCATCAGTGACACCTCGTGTAGTTGCCTGGATAACAACCCGAGACCCAACAGACCGCACCCAAGCTTCGATCGATGAAACCTGCTAGGCAAATCAAGTCGTTCGTGTTTTAATATTGCACCTTCGAAACAAAGTTGAGTTGTGGGCGTTACAGCTTGACGCAAACCAAGTGAACCTCTTTCGGGGACAAACATGCTGGAACTATATGATCAGATTCAGGACGCCGTAGCATTGATTCGTCGGCGTTGGAGTCAAACGCCCCATGCAGGAATCATCCTGGGGACCGGACTTGGGCCGTTGGCGAGTCAAATCCAGGACCAGATCACCATAGATTATCAAGACATACCCCACTTTCCGCGTTCTACGGCTACTAGCCATCGTGGGCGATTGGTGTGTGGGCAGTTGAGCGGCCTGCCTGTGATGGCGATGGAAGGACGGTTTCACGCTTATGAAGGTTATCCGCTGAAGCAGATCACCCTGCCGGTCCGAGTCATGAAAGCGCTGGGTGCTCAGTTGTTGGTAGTGACCAATGCAGCCGGTGGGATGAATCCATTTCATCGGGCCGGCGACATTGTAGTAATTGACGACCAGATCAATCTGATGGGCGATAATCCGCTGATTGGCATCAACGACGATCGATTGGGGCCTCGTTTTCCCGATATGTCACAGCCCTACGATCAGTCATTGATTGCCAGGGCATTGGAGATCGCTCGCCAGCAGAATATTGTGGCTCATCGTGGTGTCTTTGTAGCGGTGTCGGGGCCAAACCTAGAGACTCGGGCCGAATACCGATTCTTGCGTGCTGTGGGAGCAGACGTGGTTGGCATGTCAACTGTCCCCGAAGTAATTGTCGCGGTGCATAGTGGCTTACGTACAATCGGGTTTTCAGTGATTACCGATCTGTGCCTGCCCGATGCTCTAGAACCCGCTAACGTGGCAGAGATCATTGCGGTCGCCAATGCCGCGCAGCCTCGATTATCCTCCCTTGTGTGTGGCATTTTGGATCATGAACGCACTCAATCAAAGAGTGATTAGGGACCGTTCGCAATTATATTTCCGAACTGGCCAGAAGGCAGACAACAGCGATGCCAACAGAAACCAACTTACAAAACTGTCATGAGGCCGAATTCCGCACTGCCGCTCACCAGGCGGCTCAGTTTGTGCTTGAGCGGCGATTATTGCGGCCCTGGGTGGCCTGCGTCTTGGGTAGCGGACTGGGCGGGCTTGCCGAACGAGTCGTGCATGGACAAGAGATAGCCTACAGCGAAATTCCTAATTTTCCGCTGACGCATGCGACCGGTCATCGCGGGCGCTTGATCACAGGCTACTTAGGTGGTGTTCCAGTAGTTCTAATGCAAGGACGCAGTCATCGTTATGAAGGCCGAAGCCAGCGCGAAGTGCAATTTCCGGTACACGTGATGCAAGCGATGGGGGCCAGTCTGATCATTACCACCAATGCGGCTGGAGGTCTCAACTCAAGGTTTCGAACTGGCGATCTGATGGTAATCGACAGCCATATCGATCTGTTGTGGCCGAGACGCCAGTGGCCGGCTCACGAAAGTCGCGACACGTTTCGCGGGCAGAATCCGTACAATGCTGACTTGGTCAGGAAAGTGCACAGCATCGCACGCGCCAAAGACATCGTTTTGCATCAAGGCTGCTACCTAGGCACCCTGGGGCCGACCTATGAAACACGCAGTGAGTACCGTCTATTTCGTTGGGCGGGTGCCGATGCAGTTGGTATGAGTACTATCCCTGAGGTACTTGCAGCCCGCGATCTAGGGATGAAGCTGCTGGCTTTTTCAGTCATCACCAATGTCGCTTCGACTGAAGCGGCTTTGTCCACTAGCCATGCCGAGGTGGTGGAATCAGGCAATCAGGAAGCTCCGGCACTTTTAGCTATTATTCAGCAGTTGCTCGAAGATATATCTGGGCAACCCGATTAAAGCAGCAGACATTGCCCTTTACCGATGAAAGCCTATTGCCAGGACTACCATATTCTACAGAATGAAACGGACTGATCCTGTGCCATCATCTGAAAGGGAAAGGAATTGCCCGTGCGTCGCAATTTGCCACGAGATCGCAGTTTGTCGATGGAAATGCTGGAATCACGGCGACTATTGACCGGATTGGCTCAATCGCAACTGTTCCACTATCTTTTGAACGAGGCTCGGCATGATCCGCCAGCCTATCAACTGGCCAGTGGGGCGAATGCCGATTTGAGCAGTGTGCAGGCGAGACAGCCCCTGGCCTTGCATCCCAGTTTAGTGAACTCGGCACAGTTTCATTCGACTGAAATGGCAACTCATGACTATTTTGATCATCAAAGCCATGTAACCGGACAGTTTCCTAATGCAAATGCTCGCTCGCATGGATACGATCTCGTAAGCTGGTGGGATAGCGACAAGAACTATATCGAATCGATCGCTGGGGGATATCCAACTGCCGCCGCCGCTCTGAAGGGCCTAATCGAGTCGCCTGGGCATCGTACCCATTTACTTGGAATCGATGCGTTTTATGCGGACAACGTTGATGGCGCAGTCGGCTATGCGCTTGATTCCAGCTCAACCTACTGGTATTACTGGACGGTGCATCTGGCGAGAACAGATACCCCCAGCACGAACTTGACGGGTGTGGTCTTTAACGACGTGAACAACAACGGTGGCTACGACCTGAATGAAGGGCTTGGAAACATCCCAGTACAAATTGGCGCTAATCAACCCGTTACCAATGCTGCGGGGGGGTGGTCTCTTCAAGTAGCGCCCAACATGACACATCAGGTGGACGTTCAGGTCAATGGTACTACCATAACTCGATCCGTGGCGGTTGCGCAGCAGAACCGGCAATTGGATGTGAGCTCGAATACATCAACCACCCGACTTGACTTTGGTACCTGGCAAATTCCTTCTGCCTCCGTCGTGGCGAGCCACGTCTACCATGCCGGATCTGCATTTGATCTGCCTGGCAATTTGAGTGGCGCGCTGGATGGGGCAAAGCAATTGGCCAGGGAGGGTTCCGTTGGCCTAAAACTGGGACTCAATCACTTGATCAATTCGACACGAGGTATCAATGGTTTGGTTTTCGACGTGTTGAACTTACCAGCCAGTACACTGACCGCTGCGGATTTTCAGTTCCAGATCAGCCCGCAGGGTGCATTCTTAGAAGCTGTCAATTTACCTGTCAACTGGTCGGCTGCTCCAGATCCCACTACGATCAGCGTACTTCCCGGAGGCACTCCACGGGTCGTGTTGAAATGGCCAGATCAATCGATCATGAACCGTTGGCTTCGAGTGACAATCAAAGCCAATGCGAATACGGGGCTTACACAGCCTGAGGTCTATTATCTTGGGCACTTGCAGGGTGAAACCACTGGTCCAGATTCAGATCGTTTTACGATTCTCGTGGCGGACATTTTGCAAATTCGATCGGCTCTGTCTACTTCAGCCGGTGTCAGTAGCGTGGTGGATGTTGACAAGAGCGGCGTGGTGTTGGTAGCCGACATCTTGGCAGCTCGCAGTCTATTGTCGCAGCAGTTGACTCAAATCACCATTCCGCCAATGGACGGCGGAGGTGGGGGCGGCAGTCTGAACGAGAATTTGGAAGAGTCGCTAGTTGACCTTGCCATGCGTCTCGAATCTGGTTTGGGTTCACAAGTTGCACTGGCCAGCGCAACCTATGCTGCTACTGTAGATCAACTGCTGGAAGAATGGCTATCGCCTACGAAACGTCGCCGCGGACGACGATAGGTATTGAAGTTAGAACCGGCTATTGGCAACTGGCTGCATGCTCAGGCATCAACGCGGGCTTCGGCGTAGGACTCGTCGGTCTCCCAAATTCGCACGGCCGTCGCACGAGCGCCGGTGGCGGCGAGAATGACAGGACACACCTCCTCCAGGAGATACTTCGCCATGTTCTCGGCTGTAGGATTATACGGCATCTTGAAAAGCCGCGTGGGCCTGACCACCTCTAGTGCCAAAATCGCATTCTGATCTTGCTCGCAGACCAAGAAACTATGGTCCCAATTCTCGTCTATCCAGCCTTTGGTTCTCGCCTTGAGATCTGCAAAATCCAATACACGCCCAACCGCGTCCACCTCATCACCTGAGACAAAAAAGTCAGCCACGTAATTATGTCCGTGGAAATGCTCGCACTTTCCACCGTGCTCGAACAGGCGATGGCCCGCACAGAACTTGATGCGTCGCATGATGATCAGGCTCATTGGTTTGATTCTCCAGCGAGGTCCGGGGTTTCGTGCTTCAGCTTCGGATTGGCTTGATGTCTCAGTCGGTCGCGACGAGTCTTCTTGGCCAGATTTTGCTCAAACGCTTTTGTCAAATCGACGCCAGTTTGATTGGCTAGACATATCAACACAAACAGTACATCCGCCATTTCGTCTGACAAATCACAGCGATCAGCTTCATCCGCTTTAAAGCTTTGATCGCCGTAGGTTCTAGACAAAATCCTAGCCAGTTCCCCAACTTCTTCAACCAGTTGGGCCAAATTGGTCAGTTCTGAAAAATAACGTACACCAATGGCCCTAATCCACTGATCAACTTGATGCTGAGCGTCAGCAACAGTAAGAGGCTGTATGCTCACCCCAGTGTCCATGTCTGCTTGTTGCGTCATGATGCATCTATTGTAGCATCAATGACAATGGCCTGATAGCGTCGCTTCAAGAATTGTCGACCAGCAAATCAATTCTACTAGCGCCCATATCCGGCGATGATTCCTTCGCCTACATCTATATGGCAATAGCAGTTGGGCTAACCTGTTACGGCACATTTTTTCATCTTGCACTTATTATTGATTGCTCGGTCCCTGGCCTGTTGTTCAGCGCGTAACTGGTGCTTGCCAAAGGGGACAACAGTCTGAGTTCCATCATGGTCAAAACGCACTACCGACCAGGATTGAACCTGGCTCAAGCTACCTGCAAAGGTTATTCCGTGTGGAATTCCACTTCGGATTGCAGCGCGCTGAGCGTGATTCAGACCGATCGAAAGTTCACTGGCTTTGCTACGCACCCCGGTGTCGCCCAGTATCTCGCGGCCATATCGCATAGCTACCGACGAAGCCAGTACACCCATCAGGGTGACGACTGCCAGCAGTTCCATCAGGCTCATAGCAAAACGGCACTTGGGTAAAACACCAAGTGCCGCTGTTCGGGTGAAGTTTTTGTTCACGCTGTGCCTAGTTCCGAATGACTCGAAAGGTTGTATTGTCCAAGGCGTAAGCACCGCCCGATACTGGGTTTTGCGGAATGCCTTCTGGGAAGTAGCCAGGATCGGCACCGATGTCCGAAAGATCTGGGGAAGGCCATGTTCCCTTCTCGAAATACCAACGTTCAACCGCACTGTTGATTTCAGCCATGTTCTGGCGATTAACTTCCTGCTTAGCGCGATCGCTAGAAGTCGAAATACGAGGAACTACGACAACTGCGATGACACCCAAGATGGTAACGACAGCCAAAAGTTCCAAGAGTGAGAAAGCACTACGTCGATTCTGTTTCTTGCTCATTGTGGGCAACCCTTTTTGAAAATTTGCGTTGGAGCAGTGAAAACTGACTCTGAAACCTAGGTTGTGAATCCGGATGTCATCAATGACTGACAGTTTACATCGCAAGAAATTTCCCAATGAACCGTGAAAGTAACGGTTATATCGGTTGTAACTGTAGGTGGCCGACTATTGCGCTGATTCTGAAACAAGTCGTTGCAAGCCACTACCACAAAGCGTACTGTATGTTGATCCGACTAGTCTGATTGACTATCAAATCGATTGTAGAGCATCAACTTAAGAAACTGGGCTTGGATGCACCGCCCTGCGAATCCCGTTACCACCGAAAACATTCTACGATCCACGCTTAGACTGAAATCATTTTGCAGGCGAGTAGCCTTGCCACATCCAAACAAGCGTATCGGCAAGAGTCGATTCAAATACCTTGCGATCGCAGTGCCTGGTGCCAAGGCTATAGACAAAACGGTATTCGTAACCCTTGGCTTTCAGTTCGGCTGCCATGCGATGATTGGCCATCACCCAATTGTGATAGGTCTCCTCAGCATCCTGTGCTCGTAAATCGTGTTCGGATACGTGTGTGAATATTCGTAGAGGCTTTTTAGGTGAGTTGGCAATCAGCTTCATGCTGGAGTGATATTCCCAGGCGCCCAACGGAAAATCGGCCTCTTCCGCCGCATCGTCATCCTGTTGATCGACAAATGTCCCCGAGTAGGTGATGATGCGTCGAAACAGGTCGGGTCGGAACCATCCCATGGCCATGGCCGCAGCGCCACCCGAACTACAGCCCATCACGGCTCGGCCCCACGGGTCCTTAGTCAACTTGAAGTTCGGAAAGGCCGCGCGGATCTCTGATTGGTTTTCCACTGCAGACAGGACCTCCTGGTCGATGAACCTAGCCAGTCGCTCGGACATCGTGTCGTATTCAAGCCCACGCTGGCTGCCTTTACTGTCATTGCCCCCGTTCTGCACAGCGATAACAACAAAAGCTGGCAGGCGCCGCAAAGAGGCACCTGGGCCGCTCAGTCGGTCCTGATTGCCGCATAGATTGTCCAGTGCATTGCGAACCAGCTTCATCTGCCCAGGACCATCATGAATAACCAAAAATGGTGCCGGCGCTGTGTCGCTGTAACCTGCAGGAATATAGACGTCGATTCGACGCTTTTCTCGAACTGGCTTGGCAGGGTCAAGCGTCTTGTCATCACCACGGAAGAATTTGCTGTCAGCCAAAGCCAAATAGAACTTAAAGCTCTGTCCCTGTGGATTTCCTTGATCAGTTAGATCTGGATCGATTGCATAGTCCGGACCGATCTGAACATTTCCGTCAGCTAAAAGGCTGGCGACCGGTTGTTCGCTTAGCGCTACCTGCGGGATAGGGCCAATGATCGTGAATATGCCAACAACCACCCGCTCAAGGCACAACCAATCATGCATCAAGTTTTGCAAGGACATCAAGGCTTTTCTCACAACAGTACGCATCAAATCGCTAGGGAACATTGTTGGCATTTTTGGGGTCGGCAACCACAGGTGGGTTGTTGGGCGTAGGCAAGTTTTTAAGCTCATAGTTGCGTATCGGTCCACCACCGGCAAAGACCAGCGGTCCGCCTTGTATCCGCCCCGACGATTCCATGGTTCGATCCCAGGGAATCGCGTACGCAGCAAAAAGCCCAGTGGTAACATCGGTAACGTAGACCATGGTGCCTGCTGGCCGCACGCCCGTCGACGCTGGTCGCCCGCCTACATAACCGGTGACCATTAAGTATTTTGAGTTCTTTCCGGAGTGGCCCAGTTGTGGTTTCACATTGGTGTAAAAATGAGCACCAAAAGCGCCGTTTCGTGGATAATAAACCAGGCACTGCAAGTCGCCCGTATTGAAGTCCAAAAAGAAGACGCCTTCGGCATCATCTGTGACCGGCCCCGTAGCCATCGCCATCGTATCGGAAGTCGCGGATGTCGAAGCGGACAAAGGCGCTACCACATCCATCCCAACCCCATCAGATTGCTGTGCACCCAACCAATAGCCAGCCGCTACCGCAATAGCAAGGAAACCCGCCAAACTGAATCCGCCCACCACCACACCAATTAGAAACATCCTAGAACGTGGACCCGACGAGGACAAAACCGCTGCAGGATCTGAGTATTCCATAACATCACCTCCACAACCATCGGCCGAAAACTAAGTTCTCCATACCCACGACTCTTGTATAGCAGTTTTCTATGCCGAAATCCAGGGTTCTGAACGATTTTGACTGGCGATTGCGACGGAAATGACTATAGTTTTAGGTCAAACGGCAATCAGGTGCAGGAGGTGACTGGCCAATCAAGTCTATTCTGTTTTAGGTTGTACGTGAACTGATGATCTCGCTGAATCCCTGGGAAGGAGCCTATTCCATTGTGCGGCGCGAGGAACTGAAGGCGTTTTTCGAGCATTCGCCGGCAGCACGGCTGCTGCGGTCTGATACCGCAGCGTATGTCATGGAGTTCCTGCAGCATACGTTCAAATCTGGAGGTTCGATTTCCATAGGTCAATCCGAACTTCGCAGCCACTTGACCGGATATCTGGAAGAACTGCATGACGCGGAACCCGAAGTCTTAACGGGGCTCTCCGACCGATACGTCAGTCAGTGGGTCGACGCGGGCGGGTTGAAGCGGTTTATCGAAGCCGCCTCTACCGAGCCCCAGTATCAGCTTACCGCCCACGCTGAAGAAGCGATTCAGTACGTTGACGCTGCGCTGAGCAAGCGACAGAACATGGTGGGCACCGAAAGCCGCCTGCGACTAATCATCGACACGTTGGAAGACATCGTGCGCGGTGCCACGGCTGACCCGCAGCGACGCCTGGATTATCTTTTGGAACAACGCGCCCTGCTGGATAGTCTAATTGAGGACATTCAGTCCGGTCAAGCCATTCAAGTTTATCGCCCCGCCCAGATCCGCGAACGATTTCAGACGGCGATGAATCTTCTACGAGAGCTGCAAGCCGATTTTCGGGCGGTCGAAGAGCGTTTTCAAGTGATCGCCCGCGACGTGCATCAATTGCAGTCTGCTGGCAATCAATCGCGTGGAAAGATTCTTGGTTTTGCACTCGATAGTG
>DAIRSD010000042.1:0-16518 GCA_036804625.1 Aureliella sp.
TGCAGTATTAGAATGAATCAATCAGGATATCGATGCCAAAGCCACTATTCTGAAATTAGAGGATGTCTGCCAATGCTTAGTGGCTATACTTCCCAGTCTTCATCCAGACCAGGAATCACGTTGGTTTCCGCGTGAACGCGGGGGTAAGCTGCGGCTTTCAGGGTTTTTTGCTTGCCAAGCAGGCCAACGCCCGTGTATGTGAGATGTTTGCGATTATTTAGTTGGAAATTCGTTGTTGGGAGAGCCAAGCAATGGCCAGCCAGTGTGCCGTATGCGGCAAAAAAGCGATTGTAGGTAACAGCGTTGAAATTCGCGGTAAGGCCAAGTACCTTGGCGGGGTCGGTACCAAGGTTACCGGTATTACCAGACGGAAGTTCAAACCGAACCTGCAGACACTGCGCGTTCAATTGCCCAGCGGCGAACACCGCCGATTGAAGGTATGCGCCCAGTGCATTCGTAGCGGTCTAGTGCGAAAAGTGGTTCGCCATAAGCCTTTTGCGGTTCCTGTGGGCAAATAGGCTCACGCGCCTTTGGTACATAATCGCCGTCAAGGTACAGTGCTACACACTGGAGTCCTGTCCATGCAACTGACTCCTGAGGACATTCGAAAAGTGGCCAGCCTATCCAAGCTGGAACTTGCCCCCGACCAGCAAGAATTGATCTCGAAAAAACTGCTGAGCGTCTTGGATTTCGTGGCGCATCTGAGCCAAGTTGACACGATTGGTGTTCAGGAAATGGCACATCCGGTTGAGGTCCACTCGGTAATTCGGCCCGATAGCCTCCAGCCCAGCCTGTCGCGCCAGGAAGCACTTCAAAATGCTCCGCAGTCGGATGGTGAATTCTTCTTGGTGCCACCGGTGCTCGGCTAAGTAAGGTGCAGATTTTTTCGATCGACTAAGTGCGGCCAATGTCTTGGTCATTCCCTCGAACCGCAGTTTGATGGAACCTGGCAAAGCATGACTCTTGAAACACTCTCTGCAGTCGAGCTAGGGCGAAGAATCGCCAATCGCCAGCTATCAAGCCGCGAAGTCACCGGTTACTTTCTCGATCGGTCAAGGCGGTTGGACTCACAACTGGGCGGCTATGTGAACCTCATGCCCGATGAAGTTGCCCTTCAGCAGTCCGATCAAGCCGACTCTCGCATAGCGCGAGGCGATCTCTCACCATCTGGCGCTCCGCTGGCCGGCGTCCCAGTGGCGATCAAGGATGTCTTATGCCTGAAAGGGTTACCCACGACGTGCAGCTCGCGGATGCTGGCCAACTATCGCCCACCCTACAACGCCACCTGTATTGAGCAGTTGCTTCAAGCTGGTCTTATTCCGCTTGGCAAGACCAACATGGATGAATTTGCCATGGGTTCTAGCACCGAGAATAGCGCGTTTGGATTGACCCGCAATCCATGGGACCTACAGCGCACTCCCGGAGGCTCCAGCGGAGGTTCCGCTGCCGTCTTGGCCGCTGGATTAACGCCGCTTGCGGTTGGCTCGGACACGGGCGGATCGGTCCGGCAGCCAGCAGCTTTTTGCGGAGTTTGTGGCCTGAAACCAACTTACGGATTGATTAGTCGTCTGGGTCTGATCGCTTATGCTAGCAGCCTAGACCAAGTTGGACCAATGGCACATCACACCGAGGACTTAGCTGCATTGCTTCAAATATTAGCCGGTCACGACTCACGGGACAGTACATCTCTGCAGGTTCCGCTGCCTAATTATCTGCAAGCACTTTCTCAGCCGCTGGCTGGCCTTCGCATCGGCATCGTTAGCGAGCACTTGGAGCACCCATCGCTAGATCCAGAAGTCGCCGCAGCAGTGCAGGTGGCGCAGAAAATGCTTCAAACCCTAGGGGCCACCATCGTCCCTGTGCATATCCCTCACAGCGCGCACTGCGTTGCCACCTATTACGTGATCGCTCCATGTGAAGCCAGTAGCAATCTTGCGCGGTACGAAGCAGCCCATTATGGCTATCGTTCAGTGTCCCCGAAAAATGAGACATCAAGCTCCGCCGATTCAAACCAGCGATGGTCCTTGGAAGAGATGATGACGCGAAGTCGCACCGAGGGGTTTGGCGATGAAGTCAAGCGCCGCATCATGCTAGGCACCTTTGCGCTAAGCGCCGGCTATGCAGACGCTTACTACAAACAGGCTCTGAAAGTGCGTCGATTGATCGCTCAAGATTACCAGTCTGCATTTCAGCAAGTGGACTTGCTGCTGGGCCCAGTAGTGCCCACACCGGCTTTCAAGTTAGGTGAGAAAGTGGACGACCCGCTGCAAATGTATCTAGGCGACCTATTCACCGTTGAAGCCAATCTAGTGGGCTTGCCAGCGATGTCCATCCCTGCAGGCTTCAGCAGCACCGGTTTGCCTTTGGCGATTCAGTTGCAAGCTCCACAACTAGAAGAACCACGACTACTGAACGTGGCCTATCAACTTCAGCAGGCCGGACTTTTCACTCCGCAGGTAGCACAACTCAATTGACCTCAGAGAACGTCGGCCCTTATTGCCGACTGGATCGACCCATGAATGAAGCTCCTTACAAAATTGTGGTGGGACTTGAAGTCCACGTTCAGTTATCCACCCAAACCAAGCTGTTTTGCGGATGTTCCACTCGCTTCGGGGCACCGCCGAATACCCAGGTTTGTCCGGTCTGCCTTGGCCATCCAGGCAGCCTGCCTGTACTGAACCATTCTGCGGTGGAGCTGGCGATACGAACCGGCCTAGCGCTGAATTGCCGAATTGCCGAAGTAACCAAGTGGGATCGCAAGAACTACTTCTACCCTGATCTTCCGAAGGGTTATCAAATCAGTCAGTTTGATCAGCCAATATGCGGCGAAGGTTTCCTGGATCTTACCGATCCAGACCATCCAGGTGAAAACTTGCGAGTGCGACTGATCCGAGCGCATCTGGAAGAAGATGCTGGAAAGAGCATGCATGACGAAGTGGCGGGCCGTGCCGACAGTCGCATCGACCTGAATCGCACCGGAACTCCGCTGCTGGAAATAGTTTCCTATCCAGACATTGGTAGCCCGGCCGCAGCCAAGGCATATCTAACTGAATTGCGATTGCTACTGATGTACTTGGGCGTATCCGATTGCAACATGCAGGAGGGAAGCCTTCGCGCCGATGCGAACGTCAATCTTCATTTGCAGCATCAGGGAAAAAAAGTGGCAACGCCCATCGTCGAGGTTAAGAACTTGAACAGCTTTCGAGCTGTCGAGCGTGCCGTGCAGTACGAGGCTCAGCGACAGTACGAATTGTGGCAAGAGACCCATCAGACCATCCACGATGCACCCAAGCAGACTCGCGGCTGGGATGACGCAGCCGGCCACACCAAACCGCAGCGTGAAAAGGAAGAATCGGCCGACTATCGATATTTCCCGGATCCCGATTTGGTTCCGCTGCATGTGACACCCGCCATGCTCGAAAAAGAAAAAATTGCGCTAGGAGAACTTCCATCTGCGGCTCGACTGCGACTGGAAACTCAAATGGGCTTGAAAGCCTACGATGCCGACGTGATCGTCGCTCAGGGTCGCGACTTGGTCGATTATTTTGATGCCACCGTGGCTGCCGGAGCCGATCCAAAGCGATGCAGCAGTTGGATTCAACAGGACGTCATGCGAACGCTCAAGGAACAGGAAATCAGCATCAACCAGTTCCCCATCACCGCGCAGCGACTTGGACAGTTGCTGGTAGCCATCCAGCAAGGACAGATCGATAATGCGCGCGGTAGAACCGTGTTCCAACACCTGATGCAGCATGACCAGACGATCGACCAGGCAATGTTGTCGCTTGGCATCCAGCAAGTGGATCGTGGGCAACTTGAGAGCCTGTGTCGCCTACTGCGGGCGGATATTCCCATGGTGGGGGAGGATGTGCGCGGCGGCTATGCAAATGGCCTGGGCGCGTTGGTCGGTGCTGCCAAGAAAAAGAATCCTAACATTGATCCCAAACTGGTCCGTGAACTGTGTCAGCAATTGATCGAGGCCATGTGAGTTCGCTCAGCTCCCACTGTACGAAAACAGCCGTTCCCATCATCACGTTGCTGACTGACTTTGGCACGTCGGACAGCTACGTGGCTCAGATGAAGGGTGTCCTACTGACCGCCTGTTCAACTTGCCAGTTGATTGACATCACCCATCAGATTCCGCCTCAAGACATTTTATCAGGTTCGCGCATTCTGGCTGAAGCCGCATTGCGATTCCCGCCTGGAACCATCCACATTGCCGTAGTCGACCCAGGTGTGGGTACCGATCGCCCCATCATTGCCGTAGCGCTGGCTGGTCATCAATTTGTGTTGCCCGACAACGGCCTGCTGTCCCACCTTCTGTCCCAGCACCCTCTCGACTGCGCAGTACAGGTCACCAACGTGCCATTGGCTCAGCCGTCTATTAGTTGCACATTCCATGGTCGCGACATCATCGCTCCCGCCGCAGCTCACTTGGCCCTGGGGGGAAAACTGAGTGACCTGGGACCTGCGACCCAGCGACTGCATCGCTGCCAGTTGCCTACCCCTGAACGCCTGTCAGACGGTATTGGTTGGCATTGCCCAATTATTGCCGTCGACCACTACGGAAATCTGGCTTTGGGTAGTTGTCAGGAACTGCTCAGCCAGATTCGTCAATCGCTGCGAGTTGAAGTTGAAACCGCATGCTCAGTTCGCCAACCGGCAATAGTCGTTGACACCTACGGGCAGCAAGCCGCTGGTCAACTGATCATGCTGGTCGATTCCCAATGCAGACTGGAATTAGCACAGGTCAACGGCTCTGCCCTGAAACTATTAAAAGTTAAGTCTGGCGATTTTATGAAGATTTGGCCAGTTCTCGGGATATGTCCTTAGCCTTTATCCCACCCGCTGCGATAATCTGTTACAATCCGGTTTGCAGGTATTGCAGCGGGACGGCAGACTGTTAAACATCATTGGACTGGCAGCCGTGTCCCGTAAGTCCCTTGAAGGCTTTCGATTACAACGATAAGCCTTTTCCTAGCGGCTGAACTTGGTTCCTCACGAGCTTCAATCTGGATTCATTGGGAAAATATCAGTGTCGCAGTCGATTAGTGGCCGAGTCATTGAAGTTGATTCAACGGGTAACCTGATTACCGATATCCAAGCGGATCAGCTTGGGGCAGCTCCTCGAGATGATTCGCTGCGCGTGGTGGTGGACGAACACGAGACTTTTGGATTGTATCCTTCCCAACATGATCAACCAGACATGACTCTCATTGCCATCGTCGACCCAAACGGCCCGCTTAGAATCGTCTTGGTCGGGGACAGTGCCAGTGTCATGTTGGGAGTGCGCGTTGGCGCTCCGGTTCAAGTCCTCTGGTAAGGCATGTGTTTGCGATCCATGGAAGAACACGTCTCGCCCTTTGCAAGCGATATCGACTTGTTAGAAGTTGATCGTCAAAACTATTGGCACGCTTTTACTCAGATGGCCGAGTACCAGCCACTGATTATCGAATCGGCACAGGGTTCATGGCTGGTCGATCAGCAAGGCCGAAGATTGTTAGATGCAGTGGCCAGCATGTGGTGCAATGTACACGGCCATAGACATCCCATCATTGACGCAGCCATTCGCAGGCAACTAGATCAAGTAGCCCATGTCACGGGCTTAGGCATGAGCAACACGACCAGCATTCGGTTAACAGCCAAGCTTGTCGAAATCGCTCCGCGTGGCCTAGAGTGCGTTTTCTACAGTAGCGATGGTGCCAGCGCGGTTGAAGTGGCGCTGAAGATGGCTTTCCAGTACTGGCGGCAAGTCGAACCGGCAGAGCCAAAGCGAGATCTATACATGGCCATCGGTGGCGCTTATCATGGCGACACATTGGGAGCGGTTAGTGTCGGGGGAGTCGCCAGGTTCCATAGCATGTTTTCACCGTTACTGTTCGATGTGGTTCATGGCCCGTGTCCCGACAGCTACCGACTGCCTGCTCCACTGGCCCAAAAGGATTGGTCGGGCGCGGAATTGACCCGGTACTACCTGAAGGAATACGAGCAACTACTTCTACAGTTTGGAGATCGTCTAGCGGCTGTCATCGTCGAGCCACTGATCCAAGCTGCGGCTGGCATGATCATGCAACCTCCAGGATTCCTTCGTGGACTTGCCGAGCTGGCACGCAAGCATGGAGCGTTGCTGATTGCGGACGAAATAGCCGTTGGCATGGGGCGTACCGGTCGGATGTGGGCCTGTCAGTGGGAAGATGTCCAACCCGACATGCTATGTACCGGCAAGGGCCTAAGCGGTGGCTATCTGCCAATCGCCGCCACTCTGACGACTCGCAAAATATGGAACGCATTCCTAGGTGAATACAGTCAATCACGCTCCTTCTTCCACGGCCATACCTACGGCGGAAACCCACTTGCCTGTGCCGCCGCTTTAGCAACTATAGAATTGTTCGATCAAGAACAAACGCTTCAGCATGTGCATGAGATGTCCCAGTATTTGGCCCAGCGAATGGAGCAATTCCGATCGCACCCTCACGTGGGCGACATTCGACTGCGCGGACTGGCAGGTGCTATTGAATTGGTGCGAGACCGCGAGTCGCAAGAGGGCTTTGCATGGCACCAGAAAGTCGGCCACTCGGTCTGCCTACTCGCACAGCGCCACGGTGTCTGGATGCGACCACTCGGAAACGTCCTGGTGCTGATGCCACCGTTGTGCATAACTAAAAACGAGGTCGACTTTCTTGTCGATGCGATTAGCCAGGCACTCGAAGATCAGTTTGGTTAGTACAAGAGCAATGCCTGTGTGTGAGTTCAAACCTTAGTTTTGCGTGGCACTTGTTGTTGAAGCGGGACTATAGTCGGGACGAAGTCCGGTTTGCAAAATCTCCCAAGGTTTGGGACCGTAATATCTCTTGCACTGCTTGCCCGTATGCGGCTTGTCATACAATCCTGACTGGTAAGCTTCGCACCAAACCATGGCCTCTTGGCTACTGGGTTCTATCAGGTGAGCAAGCAGGCCACTGTGGTATCTGGGCCGGTTGTAGGTCTTGCGATATTCTTCGTGACCATCGGTCAACCAATAGGGCAAAATATCGGGTCGTGGATCTGCAGTGCTCTTGTTGAACGTTGGACGTTCTGCCGCTTCGGACGATGCCGTCCATGTCAGCAACATTACTCCGGTCAACAACAATCCAATGCTGCGAGAGAAATTTGAAAATCTCAAGTTCATTTTTGACAGCTCTCTTGATGCGGACAACGGTTCTACACTCAAGTCTACGATTCGATAAACGCTAGCTTTTTGAATCAACTTTGCAATCTGCGGGCTGCCCCATCCTGGAATCTGGAACCGCCCAGTGCTTTGGGAACATAGTCTAACGATTTCATCGGATGGCCGGTGCTACCACTAGAGACCGACCGGCGACCTTCGAAGAAGCGACTACTCACTGTATCGGTTGTGCGGATTTTGGATCAGTTTTACAAGACTTCTCGCTTCGTAGCGGATGGTCTCGGAAGCACGTCTGGGGTTCTATCTGTTGGCATGGTAAAATGAACTTACCAGCAGGAACTGGCCCGTTGGGGAATTGGCATGGGCACTGATTCGAGGTCAATACCAGCATTTGATGCCCTGACACTCGAGCGTCCAGTGATTAACGAGCTAGAACATCGGATGATCAAACATGTCGATTCCACATACAATCGGGTCCTTGATGAGTGCGCTTATCTTCGTCTCAACCCTTCAGGCTCAGGTAGGCATACTTCCCATGATTGATTATCCGGCAGCCCGTCAGCGGCTGATTAGTGAAGTGCTGGTTCCAGGAGGCGTGACCGACATGAGGGTTTTGGAGTCGGTAGAGAAGACCGACCGTCACCTGTTTGTACCTGCTGATCTGCGCGATCAAGCCTACCAGGATCGCTCATTGCCGATCGGTGCTGCTCAAACAATCAGTAGCCCCTACATCGTGGCTGTGATGACTCAAGAGTTGAACACCGAGCCTGAGCACAAGGTGCTGGAGATAGGAACCGGCAGCGGTTATCAGGCCGCAATCTTGAGCCCTCTGGTTAAAGCGGTCTACACCATCGAGATCGTGCCTGAATTGGGCAAACAGGCAGCAAAAGTCCTCAGTGATATAGGATACAAAAACGTATACACAAAGATTGGCGATGGCTTTTTTGGCTGGCAGGAGCATGCCCCGTTTGACCGAATCATCGTGACTTGCAGTCCAGAAAATGTTCCTCAGCCTTTGATCGACCAGCTTGCCGAGAAAGGCCTGATGATCATTCCGGTGGGTGAGCGTTATCAGCAAATGCTCTATCTTTTGCGAAAGAAAAATGGAAAGCTGGAGCGTGAAGCGCTGCGTCCCACTCTTTTTGTTCCCATGACTGGCCAGGCCGAAGATGACCGGAAAATCAAATCGGACCCCAGCAACCCATCTTTGGTAAATGGCGATTTCCAGCAACGCCCATTGGCCAGTGGCGACATCCCAGGCTGGTATTATCAACGCGGCCTAAACTGGAAATCGGATTCTGTGGCCCCGAGTGAGAACTTCGTGGAGTTCGAAAACGATACTCCCGGTCGCCCCACCCAGTTGCTTCAGGGGGTGCCGCTGGACGGAAGAATCGTTAAACGAATTAACCTGTCAGCCCAGGTCCAGACGAAATCGGTTCGCCAGGGATTAGATCGCAATGAGCTGCCGGCAGTTGCCATTCGCTTTTACGACCAGTCTCGCAACCTGCTAGCCACACAATTTCTTGGGCCTTTTCAAGGAACTGCGAAGTGGCGTGAGGAAAGCCGTAATTTCAGAGTCCCCCAGGAAACCCGTGAGGCCATTGTGGCGGTTGGATTGTTTGGTGCCACCGGCGTTGCGGCCTTTGACAAAATTGAAGTCCGGCCGGTCGGACGGTGACTCCGGGCAATTCCCCGTCATTGGTGCCAGCCTCAGCCGCTATAACCTTCCCGTTTCAACCTAGCGGCTTGCCAGAAATAGTCGCAGTAACGGCTCCATCTCGACAAATCCATGCTAGACTACCTAAAGCCTCGACTTCACGAGGACAACCCAGACCGTAAAATCCACTTAATCCGCTTGAACATTCCAATCTAACGATTATCCTTTACTGCATTGGGTTTGTTGGACAGTCAGGCTGTGCCCGCAGATGCTCAAGTGGAGCGGGACCACAAATAATAACCTGCAAGGTCCGTCGAGAATCACCACACCGCAAGTTCATGGAGTACAACGAATGAAGGTATCTGTTTCAAAGTTTGCTTTGGCTCTACTGGCCAGTGCGACCGTTCTGTTTGCTTGCTCGTCGGCTCAGGCTGGCTGGGGCAGCTTGGGCGGAAGCTACGGTGGATCGTACGGTGGATCGTACGGTGGTGGCTCCTACGGGAGTTCCGGCTACGCGGTTTCTTATGGTTCCTACGGTGGTTCCTACGGATCGGTAGGTCGCCCCTTCACACCAGTTCGCAGTGTTTTGCGAGGAATTCATAACCATATCGCTGCCAAAGTTGAGCGACATCAGGCTCGACGCGCGGCCTACGCAAGTTATGGTAGCGTGGGTTACGGCAGCAGTGGCTACGGCAGCAGTGGTTACGAAGTGCACTACGGTTCGTCCGGCGGTTACAGCTACGGATCCAGCGGCCACGATGTCTCATATGGTAGCACCGGTTCGGTCTCTTATGGCAGCGTTGGTTCCGTGTCTTATGGCGAGTCCTACGGCAGCGTTGGCAGCACGGTCTACCACGGTGCTTCGGCTTCCGCAGAAACCGGCTACGACCTAGTGTCCAACGTCGAGCATGCTGAAGATGCAGTTTATCTGACGGTCAGCGTTCCAGGCAGCACCAATCTGTATGTCAATGGTAAGCTAACCACCAGCACTGGTAGCGTGCGACAATTCGTCAGTCGTGGCTTGGTTGCCGGTAAGAGTTACAAGTTTGACATTCGTGCCGAACTGCAAGCGGCTGACGGTCAAACCCTGTCCGAACAGCGTTCAGTCGTAGTAACCGCTGGCTCTCGTGAGCAACTGCAGATTGCTTTTGCCGAGTCGAATGTGCCGGTTGAAACAACTTTGACTGTTAATGTTCCCGAAGGTGCCAAGGTGTCCTTGGCTGGCAATCCTACCAAAGCCACCGGAACTCAGCGCAGCTATCAGAGCAAGCAGTTGAAGGCTGGGGAAGTTTGGGATAAGTATGAGGTTCAGGTCGAACTGGACGGCAAGATCAAGCGACAAGAAGTACGATTGATCGGTGGCGACAGTTTGGAACTGAGCTTCAACTTTGACGAGCAACCTGTTGATCAGATTGCCTCCAACCGCTAGTTTCCACTTTGGCTTTGCGGCAATTAAAACTACAATGAGCACCCTGCACGTTCGTGCGGGGTGTTTTTGTTTTTGGTTGTAATCTTGACAATCGGTCGTACTGTCCCTCAGTCCGACGTGAGTAGCGACAATCCAAGCTTTCTAGTCGATTGATGAGCCAACAACCCTGGGGGCAGGCATAACCACATGGTTTCATCACCACTATCTTCTACCACTGTTCAGTTGCATGCAGCCAATCGGCCTCAGGGCCTGAGCAGGCGGCGTAAGTTGGTGGTCAGTTTGCTTGTCGCCGTGCATCTGCTTGCCGTCCTGGCTGAACCCTTTCGATTTTTCACTTACGGGGGCTCGCGCGGTAGTTCGCCAGCGGCGGAGCCAGTTCGAGTCGCCCTGGGGCCCTATATCGAATTCGCTTATTTGAATCATGGCTACTTCTTTTTTGCGCCGGAACCAGGCCCAAGCCATCTGATGCAATGCGACTTGACCTTCGATGATGGCTCGATCTCGCATATCCGTTATCCCGATAAACAAGCTCAGTGGCCACGACTTCTATACCATCGTCATTTCATGCTAGCAGAATTTTTGAATCAACTGCACGCCCCACCGATCGATCCAGCGCTAATCCAACAAGCACCTGCTGCCGAGTCGGAGGAATGGAAACGCGACAGAGCCCGATTCGAAGATGTGAGAAACTCGATGCAGGCGCATTTAGTCCATCGCTACGGTGCCACCTCTGCCACAATTCAGCGAGTCCGGCATGTCCTGCCCGGCAGCGATGCCGTCCTAAAAAACAAGTTGCCACTCAGCGATCCAAGTCTGTACATCGTTCTGCCGGATTCGATTCCCTCAGATCCAGCACAGCCTTCCCCAGTTACAGGACCTGACTTGAATTCAAAAACCGGTCAAGGCGAAGAAGTGGAGGCACGACCATGAATCGTCGCTCCAGTACGACACATCTGACCAAACAACCACAGCAGCCAATTGTCGGCAACGTTTCATGCGGATGGTGGCAACTATGGCTGGAAGGCTGGGACCGTTTTTGGTTCACCGCCACCAGCCCAGAAACGCTTGCCGTAATACGCATCGCCTGCGGTATCATGATTGCTTACATCCATCTGATCTGGACCAGTCTGCTTCTGAACTTCATGGGCCCCAACGCATGGGTGAACAACCAAACGGTCCAACAATTACACCGCAGCGACTGGGGGTGGAGTTGGCTGTTTTACATCGAAAGCCCAGTGTTATTGTATCTACATCAAGTCCTAGCGATTCTTTCGGGACTTTTGATAGCTGTTGGACTGGGGACTCGGATCGTGATACCGCTGGGCTGGTGGTTGACACTTATGGTTTGCCATCGGATGACCGGTGCGCTTTTCGGACTGGACCAGGTAGTCATGATGCTGGCGATGTACTTGATGTGGTCCCATTGCGGTAGCCGATGGAGTTTCGATTCACTTCTGTCCAATAGATTCGGAAACAGTTGGCTACTGCCTAGTGCATCGCCCGCCGTTGCCAATAAGGTCACTACGCGACTGATCCAGCTTCACCTGTGTGTCATCTATCTGTTTGGTGGATTAAGCAAGATGCGCGGCGAAATGTGGCTGGACGGATCAGCGATGTGGTTTAGCATCGTCAACTATGAATACCAGTCTCTGGACGTCACCTGGCTGGGCAACTACCCGTTCCTGATCGGTCTGTTAAGCGCAATGACCATTTTTTGGGAGACGTTTTATTGTGCCCTAATCTGGCCCAGGCTGACGCGTCCATGCGTGCTGGCCATGGCGCTGCTGGTTCACGGCGGCATTTGCGTAGCGCTTGGAATGTGGACTTTTGGTACGATGATGATTGTGGCCAATTTGGCTTTTGTGGCTCCTGAGACAGTCCGGCAGGTGGTACACTACTTTTCACGCCAAGCAGGCAAATAAACATTGCTTTAAGAATTCCTTCAAGACTGAACGTTGCTAGAAAAAAGATAGCCTGATGTCCAAGAATCCTTCCGACCAACCATTCGACTTAGAAATCAAAGATGCCCAGCTAATTTTTAATGCGGTTTGGGAGGAACTGGCTGAAGAAGTGGGAAGAGCCAATTTGCGTTTCCCCAAAGAACTGATCTTGTTGGGCGGGGCGCCGGGTGCAGGCAAAGGCACGCACACGCGTTTTGTTATGCAGGCACGTGGGCTGACCTGTGAACCCATCGTCATCAGCGACCTACTGACGACACCGGAGGCCATTCGCATTAAAGACCAAGGTGCCATGGTTGGCGACAAAGAGGTGGTCAAGATTCTTTATCGAAAGTTATTGGAGCCTCAGTTCCGCGATGGAGCCATCATCGATGGATTCCCTCGCACACGAGTGCAAGTGGAATGCCTAAAGATCCTAGTTCACAATGTAAATCTACTGCACAAAGAATTTTCAAGTACCGAGCATGCTATTCACTTTAGACAACCCACGATCCATGCCATGGTGCTGTTTGTTACAGAGAAGACCAGCATTGAACGGCAACTGCATCGTGGTCAAGCGGCAAGAAACCACAACAAAGAAGTTGAGGAAACGGGCGTTGGCACCTTGCTGCCCATTCGTGAAACCGATCTAAATCCTGAGACGGCACGTCGTCGCTATCAGGTATTCAAGGAGCAGACTTGGGATGCTCTGAAGTCGCTGAAGGAGATCTACCATTACCACTTTGTCAATGCAGAAGGCCCGATAGCTGAAGTTGAAGCCAACATATTGAAAGAGCTTCAGTATCAAAGCTCCCTAGAGCTGCATCCTCGCACCGTGGACCGCCTGCGACCGATCCCACTAGCAGAGGACATCGTGATCCACGCACGACAGGAACTGGTTAGACGTCTGGACAGTTATGAACTGGAACACACCGAACTATTTGCTCAAGTGGTCGACCTGATCGAACACAAGTTTATGTCCATCATTCGTCGACACGCGTTGTCCGGTCAAGCACATGTAAACTCCGAAGATCCGTTGCTGCACAATCCGTTGGCATTGATGATGCTGATTGACATTTTCTCCGAACGAGGATTTCATGCGGTTGTCGATAAACATATTCATGAAATCCCTAAGCAATTGGACACAGTTTCTGGTAGAATTGAACTTCGTGAAAAAACCGTGTATCGCGTCCTGATACACTTCAAAGGCTCTGAAATACGTCGCGGTTAACCTATGACTTCAACGATCCGACTTCCGGTACTTGGCGAAGCCAAAATAGCGGACCGCTTCCTGACTTCCCTGCCTATCATTGGTCAACACTCAGTGGACAGTGCCTCAGCAGTACCGTTGCCGATGTCGATGCAGGAGGCTCAGCAAAGGGGGTGGGCGGAACTGGATGTGGTGATTGTGACCGGCGACGCCTATATCGATCATCCTAGCTTTGCCATGAGCATCCTGGGACGAGTTTTGGAAGCTGCCGGATTCCGAGTTGGAATCATCTCTCAGCCGGATTGGCGATCATGCGTTGCCTGGAAACGATTTGGTCGCCCACGACTTTTTTTCGGTATCAGCGCTGGCAATATGGACTCGATGATCAACCACTACACGGCTAATCGCAAGGTCCGCAACGACGACGCCTATTCGCCTGGTGGAAAAATCGGCCTGCGTCCGGATCGCGCTACGCTAAGTTATTGCCAGCGAGCCAAGCAGGCGTACAAGGGAGTGCCCATCATCGCCGGTGGCGTAGAAGCTTCGTTGCGGCGGCTGGCGCATTACGACTACTGGAGTGACAAGGTCCGGCACAGCATTTTGATGGACTGTAAAGCAGACCTGCTAGTCTTCGGCATGGGTGAAAATGCCATTGTGGAAATCGCTCGTCGCTTGCAGTCTGGCGAAACGGTACGCGACCTACGCAACATGCGCGGTGTCGCTTATTGCCTTGGCGCATCCGAAACCATACCCGAAGACGCATTAAGACTACCCAATTTTGAAGCGGTGGCCAGTGACAAAACGCAGTTTGCTCTGGCCACTCGCACCATCCATAATGAAACCAATCCTTACAATGCGCGGCGACTGATTCAGCAGCACGGCACTCAAACGATCGTCGTCAATCCTCCGCAATTGCCGATCTCTGAACAGGCCATGGATCGCATTTACGGTCTGTCCTATACCAGGCGGCCTCACCCCAGTTACCGGGACCCCATTCCAGCCTTCGAGATGATCAAGGATTCGGTCACCATCATGCGCGGATGTTTTGGCGGCTGTACCTTTTGCTCCATCACCGCTCATCAGGGCCGAGCCATTCAATCGCGAAGTCAAAAGAGCATTCTGCAAGAAATTGAAAAGATGGGACGGGACGCCAACTTCAAAGGCACGGTCAGTGATATCGGCGGCCCCACGGCCAACATGTATCAGATGCGATGCTCCCGCCCCGAAGTGGAAGCGACCTGTCGGCGTCAATCTTGTGTTCACCCAAAAATCTGCAAGCTCCTGAATGTCGATCACCAACCTGTAATCCAGTTGATGCGCGCAGCCCGAAAAGTGAAGGGAGTAAAGAAGGTTCTGGTTGCCAGTGGCGTACGCATGGATCTAGCCAGGCAAAGCCCCGAATATATTCAAGAACTGACACGGCATCACGTGGGCGGCCACCTGAAGGTCGCTCCCGAGCATGTGGATGCTCAGGTTCTGTTCAAAATGCGTAAGCCGGCCAATGATGACTTCGAATTTTTTACCCAGGTGTTCCAGGAAGAATCCAAGGCTTCCGGCAAAAAGCAGTATTTGATTCCCTACTTCATCGCCAGTCATCCTGGTAGCGACGACAGCGCGATGATCCAATTGGCAGTATTTTTGAAGCAAAACGGTTATCGTCCTGAACAGGTTCAAGACTTCATTCCTGCTCCCCTGGACGTGGCCACTTGCATGTATTACACGGAGCTGGATCCCTTCACGATGCAGCCGGTGTTTATCGCTAAGAAACTACGTGACCGACGCACCCAACGCGCCCTGATGCAGTTCTTTAAGCCTGAAAACTATTTTGAGGTTCGCCAGGCACTGCTCTCTGCGGGCCGACAGGACTTGATCGGCGACGGTTGCGACGCCTTGATTCCTGCCAAGCCGCCTCGGGAAGCGCTGGAGCGGCGCCGCCGACAGGCCAATCAAGCTCTCGATGGTCGCTATGTACATACGATCGCTAATCCCTCTAAAAAGCAGTCTGACCAAGCACCTAGTCGCAAACAGGGCAGACGTCGCCAGACAGGCGGCTATCGCCCTGGTCGAAAAGGTGCACAAGAGGACTAGTCTATTCGATTGACACACCCTCGCGCGAAATGGCTCAAGAGATGTGATCCCGTCAGTTAAGTGACAATACGATTTCGGCGGTTAATCGTCGATCGCCAATTCTCCTGATCTACTTTCCGACAGCGGCTGCGGCCACAGTGCGACGACGTTGGCTATCAGAACAAGTAGCCCACCAAGCAGTAACTCAACGGTCAATTTTTCGTTGGAATAGGCGATCCCCGACAAACCGGCTAGCCAGCCTGGTAAAAACATGGCCCATAAGGATGCAAAAATCGGTTCCGAACTGTAGATGACTGCGGCTTGCGGTGCGCTGACCGAGGGCTGATAACGATTCATCGTTAAGAATGAAATCAGCGAACAAAAAGTAGCAAGCACGAACAACAATATCCAAAACGGCCAGTGTGTAAACATCGACCACCAACTGGTTCCAACTTGCGGCGAATACGGCAAGCCAGAACCATCTGTAGATACTCCAGTTAGACAAAAGACCGTCGCCGCAACGACCACCGTCGCAAGAAACATTCCCGGTGTAAAGTAAGCTGACCGCAACCGCTTGCCAAAATAATCCACGACCATGATCTGCATCGTGAAGAACAGGGCTGCCATAGTTGTCCACAGGTCACCTCGGTTGATGGGCACTCGCGGCACGTCGGGATTAGCCTGACCCAAGCCAAACACGGGAACAAGCCCGGATAACACCAAGACACCCGTTACCGCTAGACCGGCTCCTAACCACACCTTCCCAGTTGGCGTCCTTCGGAAAATCAGACTCGACAACAGCGGGGTGTAGACCGCAGTCAGGCTGGTCAAGAAACCGCTTCTCGAAGCAGGTATGCTACCTAGCCCAATGACTTGCAATATCATCCCAAGGCAAAATAGAATCCCTATGGTTCCTCCAACCAACCATTCGTTCTTTGATGTTGACCGCACCAGCGGAAAGAGAAAGATTGCTAGCAACAAGAAAGCGAGTAGAAACCGCGACTCAATCATCCAGGCCGATAACGCTACTTGATGGATGAGTGACAACCGGCT
>DAIRSD010000043.1:0-16351 GCA_036804625.1 Aureliella sp.
ATAACTTATGCGGATGCGCTTAGAAAAGCGAGTTCGAAGAAATTTGCTTCATTTGAGCCGCGACACGCCGGGCGATTCTACGCTCCATTCTTCTTTGCAAAAACCAACGCTTAAACAATCCTGCTGAATTACATTGCGTTGCATATTTTGCTTCAACACGCGCTCGAATCACCGCCTCGATTCCACCTTTGGCTCGTAGGCATCCGTCTTCCACGAAAGTTGACTTAAACCTGCATTGATTCCCCGATGAATCGACCCTGAGTTTCATGGCAACTGGCTTTCAGTCCTAGATGCCTTCGCTGCAATTGTCGTGCAATTTACACCCTGTAGAACAAAGCACCTAGGCTAGCGGAGTGAGTTTTAGACTGCGGGTCAGGTCGCCTTTGGACATGAGAACAAACAGATGACCATCGCGGACAACTGCTGCGGTCGACCATCCTGCACTGCGATCGGTCAGCAACTGCAAGTGCTGGTCGATGCCTTCAACGGTTCGCGATGCGGGAAATTCAAAGACATACATTTCACGACCACCTGCCAACGGCAATCTCCACAGTCGGCCACTGGGCGCGAAAGGTGAATCGCCCAAAGAACGATATTCTATGCCGGCAACAGGTGAGACTTTGAAGTAGCTCTGTACGAGCTGACTGAGCCCCGCTTGATGGACCGTGTCGCTGCCTGCGTCAAGAACTTTCCATGATTGGGATTGGTCGAGCTGCTGTGCGCAGTACGCCAACAACTGCGATGGCGACAACGATCGCCAAACCGTCAATGACACCCAGCCCAGTAACAGAGTAGCAGCCAAGGCCGTCGTAGCCAACCAAGCGCGACGCTCGATCGAGCCAGAAGAAGAACGCACCGCCGCTGTATCAGACTTGGTGACAGGCTGGTCAACTGTGGGCGACTGCTGGTTGGGATCAACACTGTCTGTTGCCGCTAAACTGTCTGTTACGATGGCCGCCTGACGAGTGGCCGATGTCACCATTGCGTCCATAACTAGTCGTGACATCGCTAGCTTGGCCCTCTGCCGAGCCTCCACAGGAACCGCAACCGAACATATCAGTTGCTGAAGCGCCAAATCGTCGGCATCCCAGTTGGCTGGTGTGTGAGTATTCATCATGAATTCTCCTTATTCATGCAGTAGCTGTCGTGACAAGCGGTATCGTCTGTCGTTGAGAACTGCGAGGCATCCTTGGATGGTTTTTCCAACTGGATCAAATGTTCTTTTAAATGTTTCTTGCCGCGACTCAGGCGACTCATCACCGTTCCGATCGGCAACTTAAGCTCGTCTGCAATCTGGGTGTAACTTTTTTGTTCAAAATAAAACATCAAAACCACAATTCGAAAATCGGCAGGTAGCTGCTGAAGGGCCTGTTGTACCCAATCCTGCTGGTCCAATCGACCTTGGTCGTCTGATCGTCCCGCCGGATCATGCTCCAAGCTGCCCCAGTTGGATTGCTTGTTGCACCATCGAAAGGCTTCGTTACGGGCGATTGCTAGCAACCACCCCCCCGCAGCATCGTTGCTGCGAAGTTGTTCGATGCCGCTGAACGCCTTCAAGAAGGCCTCTTGCGATACGTCCTGAGCCGCATGTGAGCAGCCCGTCAGTCGGTACGCATAGCGGTAAACCTGATCGTAATACCTATCCAACAGGCGGTACGTCCACTCCTGTCGCTGCGCGGCAGTCAACGTGGTCCGCTGCTCGTTCAGCAAAGTCGATGAAGCAACCAAAACGGCTTCACATCCCTTTGCTTCAACTGACGACCCAGCGATTGGCGTATCACTAACTGAAACCCTAGGTTCAGCCACAGATACCGGGTTAGCAGCCGAGACCAACATCGAATCATGCTCTGTAGTTTGAAGCTGTTTGTTCAAGGAATCGATCCAGTGAGAAGATCGCGGAGCACCTGGGAATATTCCCGAAAAACAGATGAAAATCGGAAAAAACGACCGACCGCGCAGCTAGGCGGTCCTTATGCATTCAATTCGATATCTGGTCGATCGGCTATATTCACCCAGACGTGAACGTGAGGCGCACCACGGAAGTGCCAAACAAAGCTGGGACCCTCCAGACGCCAGTTGTCCCATACTCTGTCGTTGCCGATATCGTGGTCGGTGTAAAACGACAGATGACAGGCGTCCAATCCACCTTGGCTGGAAAGACACTCAAGCGCCTCTTGCCGATCGGTGACTCGGAAGGGCTCCAGCAACGAACCGAGAGACAATTGCAACTGCTCTTTCTGGTCCGATGACAAGTCGGTAACGGGAATGCCGGAGATAGCCTGTGATTTACCCTTAAAAGCAACCGCCTGCTCCCCTGGTGTCTGAGCCACTTCGGCAATTTTTCGCTGCCGACCATCCAGCATCTCATAGATGCGATTGACGTTTAACGCTTGCTGCCAAAAGACGTTGCCCGGATGATCTTTTTGCTCGTCGAACGAACCCGGATCATGCCCATAAAAGATGGGACCGCCAAATGCGACGCTGGGTTCAGAATCGCCATCGCAGCGCAGCGTCATGTGGCGAGCTGTTAGAAGCTATTCTAAAGGCCCTGCGTCCGGATCGCCAAAAATTCCGATGGCTTGCTCGCGTCCAAATCCGCCACAATCATCCTCCATCTGCTGGTCGAATTTACCGATCCATTCGCTACTGACGATGCTTTCAAAAATCTTGCGAATTAGATCTTTTTGCTCTGCGGTATAGTAATCGCCATGAATGGAAGCATCGTTGATCATCCAGTTGTTGGAAACACGAGTTCGCAGCAAACCTCGTTTAGGATCGATGTGATTCCAGTCGTAACAAATCTTGCTTCGCTGGCTATCTGTTAAGGTGCCATGCAGAACTTTTACAAGTGACTCTGCAGATTGACTTGGTCCCGCAGTGGCGCTGTCGGCCATACCCAGCGTCGGAGACATTCCGGCCGCTGCAGCAATTCCAGCTCCTGTTTTGAGAAATAGTCGCCGATCGCGTTCAACTAGCTTAAGCGGCTTGGGACGATTCATGGCACGATCCTCGTTTTCGGATTAGGGGGTGACAGACCTTCGGAATCTCACGTAGCGGGCAGCAGCTGTTAGACTTATGTGACATTATAGAGATTTGCATGGCTACATGGGTAAAAAGCATCGCGAATTACCCAAAATCGTTGGCAAAACCTCGTCACGGTTGCCTTAGCCAACTTTCCAGCGACTCCGCCAGTTGGCTTGCCTTGCCGAATTGGTAGGTGACCCACCCGCGATCGGCAGCAGCTTGAATATTTTCGGGACGATCATCGGTAAAGAATATCTGCCCTCCTTTCAGCCCACAGATCTGCTCAGAAAAGGCGTATATTCCCCCATCGGGTTTCATGCTTCGCACCTCGTAGCTAAGCACATGATGCTGGAACCAACCATGTAGCATAGGCCAATCCTGTCGCATGAGCCATTGCCAGTGGGCATCACAAGTATTGGATAGAATTCCGATCGGCTGTTGAGCGGCCCGCAGTTTCTCCAACACACTCAATATAGGCCAGTTGGGTTGAAAGATACTACAGATCGCTTCCATCACTGATTGCGTAGTCAGATCACTTTCCAGCAGGCGATTGACCTCCAAAGTATATTGATCTTCGTTGATCAAGCCCGTCTCATAACGTTTCTGTAAGTCGGACGTAAACACGGTGCCAAGTACTTTCTGTACATTGCAGCCTGCCATTTCCGCCAATTGCTCGGCCGCGTTGTGGGGATGTAGAGTTACCAACACATTTCCAAGATCAAAAAATACAAATTTGGACTGCATGGCGACTTTCTTGATGATCTTGGTCAAACTAAATTATGGTAGTCAATGAATTATTCTTTCCTAAATCACGCTTACCCACTTTGTCAGCAAGGTTTGCAAAATGAAAAATCCCGTTTGGATCATTTTAGCCTCGCTACTGGTGGCTGCAGCAGGGGTCGCCAGTTTATCCTTTAGAGATTTGCGGCGGGATGCCAATCTGACAGCACGCCCTATCGTTCTTTACTGTGCCGCTGCAAATCGAGTAGCCGTAGAAGAAGTTTTGGACCGCTACCGAAGTGAGTATTCCAGACAGGTTCTGGTCGAATACGGCCCATCCCAAACACTTCTCAGTCGATGTGAAATCGGAGCCACTGGAGATCTTTTTCTACCGGCAGACGACAGTTTTTTGCAAATAGCTCATGAGAAAAACCTGGTGGCTGAACGGATTCCGATAGGCGACATGCGAGCTGTCTTGGTCGTGCCCAAAGGCAATCCCAAGTCGATCCGATCTTGGTCGCAATTGGTCGGTGGCCAAGTTCGACTGGTTCAGGCCGACCCTGATGCGGCCGCGATTGGCAAGGTCACTCGACTGAAACTCACTGAAAAAGGACTGTGGGATCAGCTTCATCAGACTACCGCTGCGTTTCGTAGTACGGTGACCGATGTAGCCAATGACGTTCAACTGGGAGCTGCCGACGTGGGTATCGTGTACGACGCAGTACTGGCTAGCTACCCCGAACTGGAAGCGGTCCAAATTGATGAATTAAGTGATGTGGTTAGCTATGTCCAAGTCGGCGTGCTTAATTCTGCAACTCAGCCGTCTGCAGCCTTGCATCTGGCTCGCTACATGACGGCCAAAGATCGTGGACTTGAGACTTTTGCTAAATACGGACTGCAAGTAGCCACCGGTGACCAATGGGCTGATCGGCCAGAATTAACCTTGTTTGCGGGTTCGATGTTGCGACCAGCCATTGCCGATACGATTGAAAAATTCAAACAGCGCGAGGGCGTGGATGTTTCGACGGTTTACAACGGCTGTGGAATTTTAGTCGGACAAATGCGTGGTGGTCAGTTGCCTGATGCCTATTTTGCTTGTGACGTAGAGTTCATGAAGCAGGTGGCCGATCACTTTCCCGATCCGGTTGATGTGTCTCAGAATGAACTGGTGATTGTGGTACCCAAGGGGAATCCCAAGCAAATCGGTTCGCTCAAAGACTTGACTCGACCTGGTCTACGTGTTGGCATTGGCCACGAAAAGCAATGCGCCATGGGCTGGATCACTCAAGTGACTTTTCGCGAAGGTGGTATTCAAAACGAAGTCATGAGCAACGTGACCGTACAGGTGCCGGCCGGGGACATGCTGGTCAATCAAATGCGAGCCGGATCGCTGGACGCGGCCGTAGTCTACCTGAGCAATGCTGCGGGCGCGGCGGATATACTGGATGCAGTTGCCATTGAGGGACTACCCTGCTCTGTTGCCGTTCAGCCATGGGCGATTTATAAAGACAGCAAATTCCCTCAGACAGCAGGTAGGTTATTTCAAAAAATTCGTTCTCCGGAAAGTCAAGCTGACTTCGAAGCTGAAGGTTTTCGATGGCAGTCTGCAACCAACCAAAAATAGGAACTGCATTTACCTCAGGGCATCGCCTGGACTCATTAACCACCACTGAAAGAAGTTTGCCGTGAGCTGGCTGTATGAGAATCCTCTGGGCATCGCCATCGCGGGACTGATCGTTTCGGCACTTATAGCCTACGCGGGTCTGCATCAAGGCGAGACCAAGCCACTGTTTGCTGCCGTCGGTTTGTTGATTCTCACAGGACTACTTTCCGGACTATCCGTTTGGGTTGAAACCGACAAGGAACAAATCCAACGTACCATCTACGAAGTTGCAGCCGCGCTGCGTAACAATGATCATTCCTTAGCCATTTCTTACATTCATCCAAATTCCGCGGAAGGCATAAAACAGGCAACGTCCGAATTGCCGCGCTACACCTTTCATGATGCAAAGGTAACTAGCCTAAGAAAAGTCGAAGTTAACCTATACACACGTCCGCCCACAGCCTTATCAGAAATGCTAGTGGCAGTAGAAATATCCTCTCAGCGACCTGATATGTTCGGTGGGAAAGCTTATGTGCGTCGACTCGTGAAGATCTACTGGATGAGAAAGGCGGATCGATGGTTGATCCGAGACTACGAGCACTCGGACTTCATGGACGCGTTTACTAACTCGCCAGCCCCACGATTGAAAGGCTTTTGAGTGCCCGTGAAAGTCCAGCGCGTTCCGAGATTCTTGTGAGATCCAAGTTCACCGTTGATCCTACGACCAATGGCATGGTAGAAAAGAACGTTGCTCGCCCCTGATCAGCTTGCATTTCGTGTACTGGAAGATGGGCAGTGCATTGGCAACAACGTGGGAGGATCGGCTACACGATCTCGGCAATATTCCCATTTCTCGCAGTTGCTGTGGATGGTCGATTATCTAGCCGAGGTCCAGTCGCGGTTGGAATAATGTGCAATCGATTACCGCTTCTCGCTTAGGAATTTGATGCAGCCTGGTGCTTTGACGGAGATAAAATGTCCTGTGGCTGTTAGTTTGCCAGTTTCAGCGTCGACGTGAAAGGAATAAATTGTGTCGCTGCTTTGATTTTCGGCCAACAACATTTTTCCATCAGGACTCAGTCGAAAATTCCGGGGAGTCTTGCCCTGCGTCGATGCGTTGTCGACGCGTTCAACAGCTCCCGTGTCAGGCTGAATTCGCATGGTGACAATGGAATCGTGTCCTCGGTTGCTTCCAAAGACAAAGCGTCCCGTTGGGTGTACCAACACCTCGGCTGTAGAAAAACCGCTGGCCTTCGCATTGGGTGGCAATGTGCTAACAATGTTAATGGTTTCTAGCTTGCCTAGATCACTATTCCAATTCGCGCTGGTCATGGTCAAATCGGTCTCGTTGATCACATAGACAAACTTACCGTTGGGATGAAAACTCAAATGCCTTGGACCACTTCCGGCCGGCAAGCTAAGATGCGGATACTGGCTGGGACTCAACTTGCCGGTCGTGTGGTCTAGCCGATAGACAAAGACGCGATCTAGGCCTAAGTCACATACCAGCACCCACTGATTGTCAGGCGAAATCGCGCTGCAATGTGCGTTGCTTGCCTTCTTGCCGTCAACAATGGCATGTACCACATTGCACGATTCCGATTCAATGGCTCCATCGGCGGCAATTGGGAATACGACTACCGATCCATTGATGTAGTTAGCAATAACGATCCATTTCCCTGTTCGATCAACGGTAACATGGCAAGGAATGTCCCCGTCGATTTTTTTACGATTGATTTCCGTCAAAGCTGGCGTCTTGCCGGAAAAGACTTCGTTGCGATTCCAGCCATAGGCAACTACCGACGCTGGCTGTTCCTGATCATTCCGCTGCGTTTCGGTGACTACATAAACAACATCCAGCGATGGGTGCAAGCAAAGGAATGAGGGACTTGCTTGAGTGGCAACTTGAACTGGCGGAACCATTGAACCATCCGAGCTGAGGGAACTAAGATAGATTCCACCAGAATATCCCCCAATCAAAAAGGGCTCAGAAGCGAACAAAATCTTGCAACAGTTTGCAGTACTCATTGACAACATCGCCCCTAGAAAAAGAATCGATATTGTCATTGATCGAAGGAATGAATCGGTAGCCATGAAACAACTCACTTTGATTGATTGTGAAAAATCTGATGCGGTATCACGTTACGCAACTACTCTAGATCATGGTTGGAACCATGATAACTGTCGAAGATTGTAAGGTTGTCAAACCGTTTATCCAACAGGTCAAAACCATGATAAAGAAACTACTCCTACTATCGCTCTTCTTGCTTTTGCTTTATTTCCTTTTTTGGCCTTTGCCGATACAGCCTGTAGCTTGGCAAGCGCCGCTAGACACTGGATATCGAGGCAAGTTTGAGTCCAATTCAAACTTAGCTGAGATACAACGACTTGACATCGCTGGCGGACACGGACCGGAAGCGATCGCGGTGGATTCCGACGGGTTGATCTACACGTCAACTCACGAAGGATGGATCATGCGATTTGACCCAGCAATGGAACGAACTGAACGTTGGGTCAAAACGGGTGGACGGCCTTTGGGCTTAGCTTTTGCGACAAACGGTGACTTAATCGTGGCAGATGCCTATTTGGGACTGCTGGCCATCGCGCCAAATTGCCAGATCTCCGTTCTGGCCGACACGATGATGGGGCAAGCCATCCTTTATGCTGATGATGTCGATGTAGCCCCTGACGGCAGAATATGGTTCAGCGACGCGTCCAGCAAGTTCGGCGCTCGACAAAGCGGAGGCACCTATGAAGCTAGTCTGTTAGACCTGATGGAACACGGTGGACATGGCAGGCTGCTGGTGCATGATCGTACGACCAACACCACTAGCGTGGCGCTCGACGGACTGCAATTTGCCAATGGAGTAGCTGTAAGCTCCGCCGGCGATTACGTGCTGGTCAACGAAACCGGTATGTATCGTGTGGTTCGTCTTTGGCTTGAAGGGGAACGAAGCGGCCAAAGTGAAATAGTGATCGACAATTTACCTGGATTTCCAGATAACATCGTCCGAGCTCCTGACGGGAATTTCTGGATTGGTCTCGTCTCACCCCGCTCCAAATCTCTCGACCAGCTAGCCGACAAACCCTTTGTTCGAAAGATTGTCCAACGATTACCGAGCTTCCTAAGGCCTTCGGCAGCGCATTACGGCCACGTCTTCAAGATGGACGGCCAAGGAAATGTGCTGATTTCCCTGCAAGATCCCCTTGGCACTTTTCACACCAACACAGGAGCCGTTGAACTCGATGGCTGGTTGTATATTTCCAGTTTGCACGAAACATCTCTAGCTCGACTTCGATGGCCAAAACCATAAATTCTGTCTTTGTCGAGAACGGGTCTGGCTAAAGTCGCGGGAACAACCGATTGCGTCTTCGACTCCTACCCGACGTGCGACGTGCTGTCGATTTGGGAGTGACAACGGTAGGTGCGAACCACAATACCAAACCTAGTAGCCCTGCTGCGACAAACGGGAACAGCACTGGCACGCTGACAAATTCAACGCCGTACGCTTCACTGTCAGCCGGTCTTGAATCTTGCCAAGGATTTTGATTCGCTCCGCTTTGCCCACCGCCATAACCATATTGGCCGTTGGGGTCGGATGACCGCCAGGGATCGGGCTGCGGCAGATCTTGCCTATTAGCTACCGATAGTAAATCGCGCCGAAATCGAATTTGAGTTGTCTGAGTCGTCACTGCGGCTAGGCCAAGCAGCATCGTAGTAATGATTAGCACCAATCCGAAAAGTCGAATATTTGCCATAGCCAAACCTGCGTGATCAGGAGTTAGGTAGATTGAGTATCCGACACGATGGCACCATCTAACATGCAAATCAACCGATTGCCGCGCTGCGCAACGTTGGCGTCGTGCGTTACGATCACTAGGGTGGTGCCATGTTGTTGGTTGAGTTGTAACAGCAAGTCGATAACCTCGCGTCCACTGAGGCTATCCAGACTGCCGGTGGGTTCGTCCGCCAGAATAAGTGCTGGTTGGTTGGCCATCGCTCGCGCGATAGCGACGCGTTGCCTTTGACCAATGGATAGCTGGTTGGGAAGGTGATTGACTCGATTTTCCAAGCCGACCATGCCCAGCAACCGGCGGGCCGCTGAGACTCGTTCTGTCGGCGACAAGCGTCCGCCAAACATGGCCAATTGAACATTTTCAACGGCTGTCAAATTGGGCAAAAGATAAAACGACTGGAATACAAAACCTATTTCTTGAGACCGCAATTGATTCAAGTCACGATCATACATCGGAGCGCCTTTGAACAAAACCTGACCCGCAGTTGGCCGATCCAGGGCTCCCAGGATGTGCAGCAATGTGGATTTACCGCAGCCGCTGGGCCCCATGATGGTCAGCGCCTGACCCTGGAAGATCGAAAGACAAATATCTCTCAAAGCCCGCACGTCGCCGTCGGCATAGTGCTTATGGACGCCCTTTAATTGAATCAAGGGCTCACTAAGCCTGCTTGTTTCTGGTGCTGGCTTTCCTAAAATCATGTTGTGTTCGCCGCTGAGTTTGAATCGTTTACGCCATCCAGGCAAACTTGAATCGCCGGTATGTTCCATCAGTAGTGGAAGGGGCAGCAACCGTAAGGTACTGGTTTACTCGAAATGGCAGTTCCAAACAACAGGAAAGGTATGGGATATTGAATTGACACGACCCTTTCTCCCTGCGGCACTCTTATTTGCCAGCTTTAACTTTGCCTCGCTTTGGGCTCAAGTAGGAACTCCACGCAACGTACAGTGGGTCGATCCGGGTACGGTAGTTGGACAATCGACGACAACTGGTTGGAATCGCGCGGTCATGCTATCTAAACCACGAATCGCCAGCGGTGACGTGGACTCGTTGCCGGGATTCATCGCAACTTCGGTTCCGAAGTTCATGCTAACGGTCCTGGCCAAGGTGGATCAAGCGCCTACCGGTGTCAACGGCAAAGGTGCGGCAAACAATGGTCCGACCAACTCCAGTCCGCCCAAATACCGGCTAGCCGAAGTAGGCATTGGTTACAGCATTCTAGTCGGAAAACAATGGATTGTAGTACGTTCGGACAACTACGATTTCACCGGTGTGTCACTGTCTTTACTAGAGCGACAACTGCTATCACAAAACTACAGACATCTAGAGGACATTCGCACCGTTGGTCGAGCATCCACGGTGATGATCTTTGATGCCGTTGCCAATCTACTTCAGTCGAATCAACATCGCGAGTTCCGCATGCGGCATCTCGTATGGATCGACGGTCAAACCGGAAAATTGGCGACTATCGTTTGGCTGGTTAACGCCGACGAAACACGCGGCCTGAGCGCGGTTGCCGAACAATCGCCACGCTGGATTGATAATGATGCCATCGAAGACCGAGCCATCCATATCGACAAGACTCAATTCACTCTAGGTATTCCCAGCCCCATGGCTTTTGCTATGGAAAAGATGCCTCCCGGTCGTGAAATCCCTTGGACAGCCGATTTGTTGCCCTTGGCAGCTCTAGATCAATATCGCCTGGAAGACATTCGAGGACTCATGTCAGCCTTCAACCGCGCCAATCAAAATGCTGGTAAGTAGATGGGCTACTCGATCAACAATTGTCAGCGCTGGCCGATGGTGAAGTATCTATTACAGAATACCTTTGGTGCTGGGTATGTCGTGTTGGCGCGGGTCTAATTGACAGGCGGTCCGCAATGCTCGGCCAGACGCTTTAAAAATCGCCTCGGCTATGTGATGGCTGTTTCTTCCGTAGTGCAGTAGCACATGGTAATTGCACTTTGCGTTGCTTGCCAGAGCATACCAAAAATCTTCGACCAACTCACTGTCAAAGTCGCCAATCTTGGAACTGGTCATGGGAGCCTTGAAGACAACGTAATTGCGTCCACTCAGATCGACAGCAACGGTCACTAAGGTTTCTTCCATAGGCAACACGCTGTGTCCATAGCGCGTGATACCACGTTTATCGCCCAGCGCTTCGGTGAAAGCCATCCCTAAACAGATCCCTACATCTTCTGTAGTGTGATGAGCGTCGACGTGAGTGTCTCCGTGGCATGTGACTGAAAGATCAAATTGGCCATGTTTGGCGAACAACGTCAACATGTGATCCAAAAAGCCAACGCCAGTTTGAATCTCTGTTCGACCACTTCCATCGATTTGCAGCGATAACCGAATATCGGTTTCGGCCGTCTTGCGATTAATATTGGCTGTTCGATCCATACCGCTTTCTTGTACTAAGTTGATAAGATGTTTGTCTTATTCTCGCTTGTTTGGTCTTCCGCTGACCCTCAATTTTTTCCGAGACATTGCGAAATCAGGTGCAAACAGGCATCGATCTGGTCGTCAGTACCAACACTAATGCGAAGGCCTTCGCCCCAACCGGCATATTTCATATATCGCACCAAAACCTTGTCTCGCTTCAGCGATTCGTACAGAGGTTGAACGGGACGATCGGGCAAAGTACACCATACAAAATTAGCCTGACTATCAGGTACCGCAAAACCCAGCGATCGCAGAGCGATAGTCATGCGATGCCGGGTGGCCATCACGCGAGCCCGGTTTTCACGCAGCCAAGCCTGATCGCTTATAGCCGCCGTGGCTGCAGCTAAACTAAGGGCATCGCAATTGTAGCTGTCTTTTACTTTTCGCAGCATGGCAATGATCGATGGATGTGCGATCAGAAACCCGAAACGCAACCCCGCTAAAGCATACGACTTGCTGAGCGTCCTGGAGACCATGATTTTCGGATTTTGTCGAACCAAATCGACACAGTGACTATCCGCAAAATCGGCATAAGCCTCATCGACCAACAGCGGACATGGCAGACGCTCCGCCAGTCTGGCAACAGAATCGGAATCGATCACCGTTCCACTTGGGCTGTTTGGATTAGGCAGAAAAGCCAATTTCAGGTCCGATGCCGGAGCTGAAAAGTCGTCGCCCAATTTGAAATCCGGATCGAATCGAATCTCTTCGTAGGCTGCATTTTGCAACTGTGCTAAAGTGCGGTACAGGATGTAACTGGGGTACGGTAGCCGTAGTCGATCCGCTTCCCCAACAAATGCCCTTGTAACGATCGTCAAAATATCGTCGCTGCCATTGCCGCAAAGAATCCAGTCCGGTTCGACATTCAGCACTTCTGCTGCCTGCAAGCGAAACGCCGTGCCAAGCGGGTCGGGATATCGCTCTAGACCTCGCGTCGCTGCCCGCTGAATCGCGTCGAAAACTTTGGGAGACGCTGGATACGGATTTTCGTTGGTATTAAGCTTGATGAATTTGCCGCCCTGAGGCTGCTCCCCAGGGACGTACTCCTGCATTTGCCGTACAGCCGAGCGAAAGTAATGCTGCAGATCGGGTTCGTTTATGTGCATCTTATGTAACTATCGTATCCGTCAAACGCTGTGGAATCACTCTATTGTAGCCTCGTGGTGGGCCAGCGCGGGGCAAAAGGCTTTTTGGGAAAATTGGCACGTTCAAAATCGTCAAACTGCCTATTTGACTGCCCCCTTTCATCGGCCCTGCTTTTCCCACCCAACAAACCTGCGTGAAAGGTTACAAGACTTCGTACTGAAATTAGGCTGAGCTTCAGCTATAGGAGACACTTCATCTGCTTACGGTGTTCGCAGCCGTATATTAACGCTTTCACGATGTGCCGTCAGTCCTTCTTTATCGGCCAAAACCGCGATTTCACCAGCGATTTCCGCCAACGCCTCCTTTGAGTACTCAATGACGCTGTTGCTGCGTAAAAACGAATTGCTTGACAGTCCAGCAGCCCAACGCGCCGTTCCTCCAGTTGGCAAGACGTGGGATGGACCGGCCGCATAGTCGCCCAGTGCAACCGGACTGAACGGTCCCAAAAAGGTTGCACCCGCGTTTTGTATTTTGGAGCTTAGCTCCCGTGGCTGACTGCTGGCGATGTGCAAATGCTCGGGTGCGATCCAATTAGTCAATTCCACCGCCTGTTGGGAATCGCGGACCAGAATTAGAGCCCCAAATGCATTGAGACTTTCAACAGTCAATTGTCCGCGACTTAATCCTTCAAGCTGCCGCTGCAATTCTGATTCGACTTGATCCAGCAACTCGCCGTGCCAAGTGATCAGCAGGCTCGCACCCGGCGAGTGCTCGGCCTGAGCCAGAATATCGGCTGCGGCGAAGGCTGGCTGAGTGCTTTGCTCCGCGATCACGACAACTTCACTAGGACCAGCAATTGAATCGATATCTACTTCCCCGAAGACATACTTTTTTGCCAGCGCGACAAACAACGAACCTGGACCAACGATCTTGTCTACGGCCGGCAGCCCGTCTACACCATAGGCCAGCGCGGCCACAGCCTGCGCACCACCGATCGGATAGACCTGGGTGATTCCCAGTTCGTAACAGGTTGCCAAAACATCCTGGTTATACGCGCCAAACGGCGTGGGTGGAGCGACCACGGCGATCTCTGCGACTCCAGCCGCTTGGGCCGGCACCACCGTCATCAACACGGTGGACGGATAGGCGGCCGCACCGCCGGGCACACAAACGCCAACTCGGCGTAACGGCTGATAGCGCTGCTGAAGCTGTATCCCTGGTGCAGGCTGATGGCTCACGTTTTGATGTAAGATAGACCGCTGGAAAGAATCGATGTTCGAACGAATCTTGCGAATGCACCGCAAGAACTCCGGCGTCGCTGCTTGATGAGCCTGCTGCAATTTATCCAGCGGCAATCGTAGGCTACCCGACGGTAACGTGGCACCATCCAGTTGCTGGCTGTAGTGCAAGAGCGCTTCCAGTCCACGACTGCGAACGTCCTGGCAAATTCGCTCGACCACTTGAGTAGGTAAAAGCGGCTGGCCAAACACTCGCTGGGTCAAGGCTTTGCCCTTGGGGCTAACAACATTGCCTGATGGGCTAAGCTGATCGCGCAGGGCTTGTAATTCTTGATTGGCATCAGCCGATCTTGCGTCGATGCGTTTGAGCTGAAGAGTACTCATCTAAGTCACTTACGAAAGGGTCGTCTCTGACAACTGTAGCTACCGTCGCCAGACGGTGGATTGTAGTCGCCAGACGATGGATGGCTCACAAATCTTTATTAATACTTCTTGTCATGTCGCAAGGCATCACCGCCTTTGCCATGACCTAGCAAGACTTCTGCGAAGGCCTCTCTAGCGGTATTATAGACGATGGGGCAATTGATACCCATCGGCCAATAAGCCGCAAAAAACCACGAAATCCGGAAATGCAACACGGTAGCCGACACCGTTTCAATCGACTAGACCTGCTTGAGTACTTTCCATCAACCTGAGGAAACTATGAGTTTTATGATCGATCTTCGCAGTGACACCGTCACTAAGCCTTCAGCGGCGATGCGCGCGGCGATGGCTTCTGCAGTGGTGGACGATGATGCCATCGGAGTTGACCCGACCGCCCAGGCACTGCAAGAGCGAGTTGCCGAGTTACTCGGAAAAGAAGCATCCGTTTTTATGCCCAGCGGTTCGATGACTAACCAAGTAGCGATTCGCTTGCACTGCGGTCGCGGCGATGAATTTTTGTGCGAAGCCGATTGTCACGTCTACAATTACGAACAAGCCGCTTTTGCGCAGTTGAGCGGCATCGTGGCCAGGACCGTTCAAGGCATCCATGGTGTCATTCAGCCGGAACAGTTGCTGGGAATGATACGCCCGCCAGCCGAAAACATGGTGCGCACACGTCTGATCAGCCTGGAAAATACACATAACCGAGGCGGTGGCACTGTACAGCCACTCGAAAATATTCAAACCATTTGTCGTTGGGCGCATCAAAATGGACTGTCCACTCACCTAGACGGTGCTCGTTTGTTCAATGCTGTGGCGGCCAGTGGCATTGATGCGAAGTTATGGGCGGAGAACTTTGATTCGGTCAGCATCTGCTTTTCAAAAGGATTGGGAGCCCCAATCGGCTCTGTACTGGCTGGCCATCGCGATTTCATTAAAGAGGCGCGAAGAGCCCGAAGATTATTTGGCGGCGGCATGCGGCAAGCGGGCATCATTGCCGCCGGTGCACTCTATGCGCTGGAAAACAACCGCCAGCGGCTGAGCGAAGATCATCAGCACGCTCAGATACTGGCAGAGGCCATTCGTGGGATTGATGGATTACAATTAGATCCCGAGCCGCAAACGAACATCGTCATCGTCAAGATCTCCCCTGAGCTGGGAAGTGCCACCTCACTGGCCACGAGCTTAAAAGAGTTAGGCGTCGGCGTTTCGCAAGTCGGTTCACAACACATCCGTTTGGTGACACACCTAGACATTTCGCACCAGCAAGTTCAGCAAGCTTGCCACGCTCTTGAACGTGCTGTGAAAAGCCTAAAAAACTAATTGGACAGCGCCACTTTTTCGTAGCTACGCTCGCCAGAGCGTGCATAGTCTGGGAATCCACCGTCTGGCGACGGTAGCTACTTTCAACCAACAAAATTTGGCACAATCGATTAAAACTGGCGCTGTCCATCTAAACATTGGAATTTTGAGTCTTACCGTAGTTCTGCGCTGTGCAAAAGTGCTGTCTGGCGGGTAAACGCCTGAGTATAATCGATAACGGTAGATTGCCACGACTAAGTACCCTGTGAGTCGATACTATGATAAGCAAGAGCAACCGCAGCCCCTTTCCGGGTATGGACCCCTACATGGAGACTCGTTGGGCGGATGTTCATGCAACACTGATTGTGTACGCTAGAAATCAACTCAACTCGCAACTCCCCAGTGATCTGTCGGCTCGCATCGAAGAAGCCCTCTCGGTCGAAGAGGAAGGGGGACTGTTTCTGCGTAATATTGTCCCCGATGTCCGCATCACCGAAGATCGGTTTGGACAATCAGGCGACCTGGAAACTTCAGGCGGCGAAGCTTTGGCTATTGCAGAACCGTTTTTGATTCCCATCGAACCGCCGCATTTACGACATGTGGAGATCATCGACTCGGCCGGCCGAGTGGATACGGCGATCGAAATCCTAAGCCCTTGGAACAAGAATGGCGTGCAAGCTCGGAGTAAATATGGCCAGAAGAAGGACGAAAGGAT
>DAIRSD010000044.1:0-16332 GCA_036804625.1 Aureliella sp.
CGGATAGTTAGGCGTTTCTCATAGTAACGCTGCGCCGTAAGGCCGCTCTGTTTGTCGAGCCGCTCCCAAACTCTGTCTTGACTAGGTCTGAGCGTTGTCGCTTTCCCCCTCTATAACACGAAAGTTCCAGAATGAGCAAGAAAGACACTTATCGGATCGTCACACGCGGAAGCGATGGGTCGCTGAGAATTCGCGATTTCCCGTCGCCAGATTCGATACTGCGTTTGCACAGCCAGATTGGAGTCGACGACAGTAGCGCGGACTTGGCTCTGCGTGGCATGCCCGTTTTCCGTGGTTTGATCGGCCCAATCCCTGAAGGCAAAAATATCGTGAGATATGAATCGCCTGAAGTCTTTGAAACGATGACCAAGGAATGGAGCAACATGAAGATCAAGCGTCGACGTCGCCGAACGGCGGCTCCGGTTGAAGAGCAATCGACTGAGTAGAACTTGCTCGGTGGCTGCTGCTGGAACGATCGGAATATTCGACAATATTTCACACTAACTCCAGAAGCTAGCATTGGCTGCCGATAACTAATGCTAGCACAATCTCTGAATGCACGCATACCGAGCTGACAAACGCACAGGAACCCACGCACCGATTGTGTCCCGTGCTTTTTGCCTGGCTCAAAATTTCAAAGCGGCTTTCAGAAATGTGCAGATGGACACTGCAAATCGATCGCGTTTTTGAGCGGGCTCCAACTCTCGCTTGAAGGCAGGTAGGCTTCGGAAACGTAGGGTACGGCTGGTGTGAGAATCGATTCGATTTCCCCCGTCTGCCTTCTGATGGTACGTCATCCAATGCTGCTGCCAATCGATCGGTTATTGCACCGTTGTCTATCCGCCAGCACATCCCTTCCGTGTACTCCAACTGAAAATTGAACTTGCCATGGCCGACTTTGAAAATGATAACCTGGACGAAAATTACGATGACCAGGACATAGCCTCTGTTCGGTCGGCCAGTCGCAGTTCGAAAGCGAAAGGTCCGGCAGCACAATCTCCTCTGGAAACCTATCTTCGCGAAATTAACGAAACCAGCTTGCTGACCGCAGAGCAGGAACGTGACTTGGCAAAGCGGATCGCTCAGGGCGATGCCCAGGCGCGAGATCACATGGTGCGAGCCAACCTGCGACTGGTGGTCAACATCGCCCGCGGTTATGTTGGCAAGGGACTCGGTCTGCAGGACCTAATCGAAGAAGGGAATTTAGGTCTGTTGCGTGCCGTGGAAGGCTTTGACCCCGATATGGGGACACGCTTTAGCACCTACGCTAGTTACTGGATCAAGCAATCGATCAAACGAGCATTGATCAACTGCGCCAAAACGATTCGCATTCCAGCTTACATGGTGGAGCTGCTCTCCAAATGGAGACGCGCGTCAGCGAGATTGACCGAGGAACTAGGGCGCGGTCCCACGCAAGAGGAGGTCGGGCGAGTTCTTGGACTGGCGCGCAAGAAGCTGCCTATCATCAAGAAAGCTATTCAGATTTACAACAGCGCACCGCAGAGTGATCAAAATGATGTGGGTTGGTCGCTGGGCGAGATGGTAATGGATGATCGTCTGAAGGCACCTGACGAGGAGCTGCTGGATCATGACGTGTTGAGCACCGCGCTAGAGCTGCTGGATACACTGGATGTGCGCGAAGCTACGGTGCTGCGCATGCGTTTTGGACTGGGCGAGCATCAATCGCATACGCTGAAAGAGATCGGCAACGAACTGGGACTGACCCGTGAGCGAGTTCGTCAGATCGAAACCGAAGCGCTTGCCAAACTGGCAAACGGGCTGCGCGATCCCAAAGAACGCGCAGCCTTGCGTTCGTAGGTCTAGGACAAGACATTACCTTCAGTAGCTAAGCGATGATAGAGTTCAGAATAGGCTGAGACCATCCGCCCTAGCGAGAAATGCTGCTCGACGCGCTGCACGGACTGTCTACCCATGCTTGATCGAAGCTGAGGATTTTGCAGCAGTTCAGACGACCAGCGTATCAGTTGGTTGACGTTGCCCACCGGATAAAGGTAGCCCGTTTGTTGATGGACAACCAAATCGCGATTTCCCGGAATGTCGGTAGCCAGGACAGGCACGCCAGCCGCCATTGCTTCCATGATCGAATTGCTTTGCCCTTCATACAGGCTGCCGTTCCAAACTAGGTCCGCCGAAGATAGTAGTTCTCGCGCATCGGGCCGGTGCCCCACAAATCGCACCGCGTCTTGGCATCCATAATCATCGCGAAGGCGTTGCAAGTAGTCTCGCTGAGGGCCATCGCCAAGAATGATCACCCACACGTCGCGCAGGGCGACTCGCAAAAGTTCGGCTGCCCAAAGTAGGTCCGGGTACCCTTTTTGAGGCCACAAGCGACCCACTGCGGCCACGACATATTTCCGCTGTGGTAGATTCAGTCTTCTGAACAGCTCGGCTCGTGGCAGCGATCCTAGCGCTGGTGTTACGGCATTGGGAATCACCTGAAAAAGATCTCTTGGCACGCCGCGCTGCGCATAGAAGTCGGCGACAGCCGAGCTATTGGTTGTTATACACCGGGTGTAGCGAAGCATCCAACGATCGATCCAACCCTGCCACCCGCTCTTCCACGGATCTACACAACGTTCGCTGGCGATGATCACGGGCACACTCGATTGTGCGGCCGCTAAGCGTCCGTATGAATTGGCCGCAAAAAGCCACGTCTGCACAATTTGCGGTTTGATGGCTCGAAGCTTGTTTGTCAACCGAAGCCAGGCTCGAGGGTCCGCTTTCCAATTCTTGCCTACGACATGAACCGGCACACCGGTCTGTCGCAGCGGTGACTCCCATGGACCGGAATGTGACAACGCGACAACGTGGCAATCGAACAGTTGCCGATCCAAATGCATCGCCAGCAACGACATCTGCTTTTCCGCGCCGCCTTGAACTAGCGTCGGGATAATTTGACACACGGTCAACTTCATAATAATAGCCTATCCCAGAACTGCTGAGCGCTTTCTCCATGCCCTTTCTCCCGGTAGTCTAGAGAGTCATCTGGTAAAGCGGCGGTTGATATTGTCTGTTCTAGGCTCCGAATCGCACCACTGGCCTTCCTGGCAGTTAACTGCAACTCAGCCGGATTCTTTAACCAGTCTCCAATTTTAGATTGCAAGTCCTGATGACAGCCTGACTGAAAAGTCAGCGCAGAACCAACGCCTGGCAAATACTGCTCCAGCCCAGCGAACTGTGGCGTCAGAAGTGGGATTTCGCTGACTAGTCAGGTGGGCAGCAGCCAGTACCTGCCACAACCGATTGCGGTATACAGACATAGATCGGCTGCTTGCAAAAGCGGCTCTAGACAACTGAATATGCCGGGCATAAGCACGATGCGATGAAGGCTTCGCTCCTTGAGCCATTCGTAGTAACGCTCGCGCCTGGAACCCTCTCCATGCAACCACACATGCAGGTTAGGATGCCTATCCAACAAAGGTGCTACGGCATCCAATACCAGGCTAATAGCCCATCGTTCAGACAGTTCGCCCGGTACTACAATCAGCTTTTCTTGCGGTTTCAGAGCCAATTCCGCATTGATCGTGCCAAGTGCATGGCGAGCAGCAGTGCGGGCTGAAGTAGAACGATCCAAAGATGCAACTCGCCAGTCAGACTGCCGGACAATGTTCTGGCCGCTCATGCCGTGTTGAATCAGGCATTGATGAGCGGAAGCGGTGGAAACAACCACGGCACTTGCCTGAGCACAAAGCTGCAGCGTGGTGTCGCTTGGTCGACTTGAACCGCCACTTGCATTGGTGCGCTCATTGGTATCTAGTTCAAAACGAGCAACCCAAGGTTTTCCGGTCGATTTGGCTGCTGCAGCAAAACTCTCGGTAGCCTTGCCCTGCACGTCGTCGCACCAGATCGCATCGTATTGAATCAAGTTCTTTGATAACCATTGACTTACGCTTCGCCGATATCGACTGCTGCGCAGCGAGTCGGTTGGCGGATGGTCTAGGCGAATCACACTAGTATTTTCGACGTGAATTTGGGTTGCCCATGTACGGTGCCATCGAGGCGTGATTAGCGTGGTTCGCCAGCCGCGCTGATTCCAAAGTCTCAATTGCGATTGCAGTCGAAGTGTGGCGTCGGAAGTAAATGGCCAGTAGCGATCAGCGACAAACAGGATGTGCCGCCCACGGGGTGAATCACTCTTGTTGTAACCGCTCAATCTTAACATGACCCTAAGTAGATTCGATATCGCCAGCTTCCAGCACTGCCAGAAAAGGCAAATTGCGATACAGATCCTGATAGTCCAGCCCGTAGCCAACAACAAACTCGTCGGGAATGCGAAACGCAGCAAAATCGGGTTCCATGGAAACTTCCTGCCGACCTACTTTATGCAGCAGTACAACCGTTGCCACACTTCGCGGTCGCATGGACTCGATGCAATCGACAACGGCTCGCAGAGTCTTTCCAGTGTCAAAGATATCGTCGGCCACCAACACATCGCGATCAGTCACGTCCAGCATCATGTCCGCTTTGACCCACAGGTCCCCCGGCTTCGTTCCGCCGCGATAACTGCTGGCCTGAATCAAGCTGACACGCACCGGCATCGTTAGCCTGCGAATCAGGTCGGCCAACATGACAAGGCTTCCCGTCATGACGGCCACGATGGTGATGGGTCTTTGCCCATACCGTCGCATGATTTCGGCCGCCATCTGATCGATACCCTCTTTGAGTTGCGATTCGCTGAGAAGCTGTTTCACGGTTGCAGGTTCCTTGGAAGCTGGCCAACATTTGGTTACAATGTTTCGTTCGAAGAACACATAATTTATTCGAATTCTCAAAACGGTACGACAGGGTACAGGCCGTTTCCAGCAGGAATCTGTCGGGACATCACCGCAAGGATCTGCTTTGTGCTTACCACCAGCCAGGATCAATCCAAGGACAAAGTGACACTATGTTAGGCAGCGATCTCGCTTCAGTCACTCACACTTACGTCCTTGCCAGATATGGCTGGCAACAAGAAATTGGTAAGTTTTCCTTAACCACCAGCCTACTTACTGACGCTCAGGCCAGTCATCAAGCCTGTCAGCGAGGCGCACGGCTGGTTGTGGAAACGGCGCGAGGCCTGGAAGTGGCGGAGTGCCTTCAGGTTTGCGGTGCCACACCCGTAACTAGCGGCTTGGTGCTGCGCTGCATGCGACCAGAAGATGAATACCTGCACGCTCAGTTGCAGCACCTCAGCCAATTGGCTCATGATCGTTGCGTGGATTGGTTAAAGCAACAGCAGCATGACTCGGTGCTACTTTTTGTGGAACCGCTGCTGGATGGCCAGACCCTGTTGTTCCATTTCTTGGCTCAGGTAGATGACGCGGTTCAAGTGCAGGTGGATCAGCTTGTAGCCTTGTATGAAGCCGAGGTGGCTGCCAGCCCATTTGCTCAGCGACTGGTGAAGGGGTGCGGTCCCAATTGCGGAACCGCAGAAGCAACTGGTAAGGGGTGCGCAGCCAGCGGTGCCTGCTCGTCTTGCAGCGTAGGTTGTGGTGCGACGCTGACCGGTAGACGGCAATCGCGCAAAGAGGTTGCCACGGGTGAAAAGTCGGGCCTATAGTTCCCAGCCATAGGACTGTCGCAAGATGGTCTCGACCGTTGTTGTCAATGTTCGGAGCGTAAACGGCTTGGACAGCAAGCCGGCAGTCTGTAGGCTTTCGGCTTGCCGGACGATCTTATCGTCCATCTGAGCGCTCATCAGAACACAGGGCACTGGAGCAGCGGATAGGGCTCGCATTTGTTGTAAAGCTTCCAAGCCGGAAAGTCTTGGCATGTGAACGTCCAAAATTACCAAGTGCAACTGGTCTACGTGTCGGCAGATATCCAATGCCTCTTGGCCACCGGCTGCAAGAGTTGTCACCTTGCCGCGGCGCGAAAAATCTTCGTCCAATGACTCACGGAAATCGCGGTCATCGTCGGCGACCAACAATTTGGGTTCTAACCACCTCATGTTAGTACCTTTTGGACACAGTAGCCCTCTCGCTTCGCGGACCAACCGAACCACCATCACAGAACTGTCAGAATGACAGCACTTGTTATTGACCGTGCATTATCTGTTCCAAAGCCAACGGAGGAAAGCCAGGATAGGTAAGATGGCGAGAATGGGAGCGCTAGTTCCACGGCAGGCGTTGCCATTAGAGATTTTCGGACACCAGATTGTCCCAAGTTACAATAGCGGAACGAAGGCGAACTACGGAATTTGAAGCCTTTATTGACGCCATAGGCTGTTGGGTGGGACCCGCGAGCCGATGCAGAACGAGGGTCTAGAGCGTCACGATAGTCGTCGGATGAACGGCAAATTTATCAACACACAGTGACGTCGGATCATGCCGGCCTACCTCCATCGCTTGCCTCCGTTACCTCTGCTCCGTTCTGTTAATTTCTTGTCTCTCCCCCTCTACACCCCGGCTCCTGCGCCGAATTTGGCAGATAATCGTCCAGCAAACACCTTCGCCCACCAATGCTGGTCTTGAGCCCAACACATGAAACTGTCTGGCATAGTGCGTCGCCCTGGTTATGATCTTAGGATGATCCGTTTAAGGGCTGGCAATCAGCGACAATCCCCCTCTTCTTGTCTAGCACCCTATAGATTACCCAGGCTACTTAGTGTCAACCGAACAATCCGAAGCTGTCGTCTTGCGTATGCATGCTTGGAGCGAAACCAGCTTGATTGGAACGCTGTACACCCGGGATTTTGGCAAGATATCAGTGGTAGCCAAAGGTGCGCGACGGCCCAAAAGCCCCTTCGAAGTCGCTCTTGACCTGCTTTCGGTCTGTCGCGTAGTGTTCATAGCCAAGAGCGGTGATGCGCTGAATCTGCTTACCGAAGCCAAGCTAGCCCGTCGATTCCGGGCGGCCGAGCATGGGCTGCTACGGTTGTACTGCGGATATTATGTCGCGGAACTGCTCGATAAGTTTACGCATGAAGGAGTGGCTCAGCCAGAACTTTACGACTTGGTCATCGATACGCTTTTGCGCCTTGAGCAAAACGACCAAGAGGTACGTGCTGTGGTGCTGCGATTTGAATTGCAGTTGCTGCGTTTGGTTGGGCACGCGCCAAGATGGCGGCAATGCGCCGAGTGCGGATGCCAAGTTGAATCGTCGGGTTGGATCACCTATGGAGCGGTGGCTGGGGGAGTCCTTTGTCCAGCTTGCTCGGTAGGCGGCAGGCAACTGATTCGTATACCTGCCAGCCTGCGAGAGGAAATGGAAAAATTTGCGACTGAGCATTGGAGTGACATCAGCTTGCATGCCTTGACTGACAATTCGCGAGCAGCCATACGTGCCATGATGACAAAGACGATCACCAGTTTGCTGGATCAAAAACTAAGACTGCCTGTCTATCTGGGAGAACTAGGCCGTTGATGATTCACGTGGAAATTCAACATAGCCGCGCCGAGCGGATCACTTTGGGGCTAGCCTTGGTTTGCCTGTTTGGCATGCCGGGGTGTAGTAGCTTGAAACCTTGGGGGCTGCGCGACAAAGACTATGAAGCTACCAAGCGGTCGATCAACGGCGAATATGCCGAGGGTGTTTTTCGCCCCGAAGGTGTAGCTGCTGAAAACAAAAGTTCATCAAAACTTCTGGATCGCATGGGTCTCACTCGTAAGGCTCGCAAGGACATTCAAGCCGCTCGCGATGCCTACGCACTGGGCGATCAATCATTTAATCGAGCTAAAGAACTAACCGATACTCAGCGTAAAGATGCGTTTCGCGACGCAGCCAAGCACTACAAACGCGCGGCAGAGAACTGGAAGAGTTCACAGATGGAGCAGGATGCCCTGCTGATGCAGGCCGAAAGTGAGTTCTTTGCAGAAGAGTATTACAAGTGCGAGCAGACTTATGCTCAGTTGATTAAGGAGTATCCGCGCAATCCCTACCTGGATCAAATCGATTCTAGACGTTTTGAAATTGCCGACTATTGGCTGAAGACTCATTCAGCAGATCCCAAGCCTTTTGTAGTAGTCAATTTCACAGATTCTAAACGTCCATGGAACGACACAGGGGGGCATGGCAAGCGTGTGCTTGAGAAGCTTCGACTGGACAACCCGATCGGCAAGGTCAGCGACGATGCGACGATGCGTTTGGCCACCAACTATTTTCAAAAGGGTGACTACGATTCGGCAGCCGCCACTTTTGGCGAGCTACGCATGACCTACCCTGATAGCCCTCATCAATTCAATGCGCAGTGCTTGGAACTGCAAAGCTTGCTGCTATCCTACATGGGTCCAGACTACTCAGATGCTCCTTTGGTGGAGGCTGAAAAGCGGGCCAAGGCCATCGTTCGGCTGTTTCCCAACGAAGCGACCACCAAGCAGCAAGAGTTGCGCGAAGCCATGGTGCGGATCAAGTATTTGAAAGCAGAGCGGGAATGGGAAAGCGGGCTGTACCGCCAGCGTCAGGGCGAGAACCTGTCGGCACGCATGTACCTGCAGCGATTGGTTGAAGATTATCCAGACACGCCATTTGCACAATCAGCTCAGGAGCTTCTGCTGCAAATGGAAGGCAAACCGGATCGACCGCCCCAATACTTTGCGCCGCTGATCAAGGTGTTCCGAGTTGACGACGACGAGCGTCCGTGGAGTAAGCCTGGTGAACAGACGCAGCAGTAAATCCCATGGGCACTCTTGGCCAATCAAGTTGCCACTAGCCATCTTACTCGTGCTGGCTTCGGCCGCCGGCTGTGCCACCTATCAGTTTGGCAGCAGCAGTTTGTACAATACCAATGTGCGAACGGTCTATATTCCAGTTGTACGCAACGATACGTTTCGTCACGAGATCGGTGTGCAGCTTACCGAAGCGATCATCAGGGAGGTGGAAATGCGCACACCTTACAAAGTGGTCGGTGACCCCAACGCAGACAGCACTCTGACATGCCGCGTTTCCAATCAAGGCAAGCGAGTTGTGGCTGAAAACGCCTTTGACGAGCCGCGTGTGCTGAATACTTCGATCAGTGTCGAACTGACGTGGACGGATCGACGCGGCAATCTGCTGCTGACCAATCGATTTGTCCCTGTCGGCGAACTGTCATTCTATTTCATTCAAGGTGCCGACTTTGTGCCCGAAGGCGGACAGAGTATGGCGACGGCCCAGCATCAAGCCGTAGAGCAATTGGCTCAGCAAATCGTCAGCCAAATGGAAACTCGCTGGTAAAGTAGCTTAGAGTCCGAATCGCATGGCCAGGCCGCAAGAAAGCACAGTGGCTCCTGCGAACGCTTGGCAGATTACAGCAATCCCAGCCCGCAAGGGGGAATATCTGGCTGTAAAGGGACACTCATCCCCAGTGGCTGCTTGAACTGCGACTGGAAATTTTCAAAAATATGGAAAGATGAGTGTAAGGAATGGCGTGTTGGCGGGACTAATAGGTAACTGGCAGAACTAGTTTCTAGAAATGGCGGGCATGAATGTTGGCAAAGCTAAACACGTTTTCACTTTTGGGAATCCAAGCACTACCGGTGGAAGTCGAGGTGGATGTTTCGGGGACACCGTTGCCCAAAACGATGCTTGTGGGGCTACCGGAGCAGGCGGTCAAGGAGAGCATCCACCGCGTGGAACGTGCAATCGTCAATAGTGGCTTCCTGCGCCCAAACGATCGAGTGGTCATCAATTTGGCACCCGCTGAACTGCCCAAGCAGGCGGCCTCTTTCGATCTTCCGATCTCTTTGGGCCTGCTGGCCGCTAGCGGACAATACACTTCCGATCTGTTTGCTCAGTATGCCGTGGTTGGGGAATTGGCTTTGGAAGGTCACACTCGTCCCATTAAGGGCGCTCTGTCGATGGCGATGGCGGCTCGGGATCAAGGGCTGAAAGGATTGCTGGTGCCGCGCGAGAACGCCAGTGAGGCGGCTGTTGTGGCGGAGATCGATGTCATTCCAGTCGATTCTCTCGCGCAGGCGGTAGGGTTCTTTGCAGGCACCGTGGAGATTTTGCCGGAGCCAGCCGGTCTGGAGCAACTTTTTGACGAATTTAGCAGCTACTTGCAAGACTTTGCAGATGTGCGAGGTCAAGAGATGGCAAAGCGGGCTTTGTCAATCGCGGCAGCCGGAGCGCACAACCTGCTGATGTTGGGACCGCCTGGCTCGGGCAAGACGATGTTGGCCAAGCGGCTGCCCACCATTTTGCCCAAACTGCCCGCCGAAGAATCGATCGAAACGACCAGAATTTATAGTTCGCTGGGGCAGATGAAGCAGGGGCAGCCGCTCATGGCAACGCGACCCTTTCGGGCTCCTCATCACACCATTAGCAACGCGGGATTGGTCGGTGGAGGCAACCCGCCTGCCCCTGGTGAGATATCGTTGGCTCACAACGGTGTGCTTTTCTTGGATGAATTACCCGAGTTCGATCGACGTACTTTGGAAGTCATGCGACAACCCTTGGAGGATCGCATCGTTACCATTTCACGCGCACTACGCAGCACGACGTTTCCGGCAAATTTCATGCTTGTCGCCGCGCTAAATCCGTGTCCTTGCGGATTTCGAGGTGATCCTCGCCGTACTTGTACATGTAATTCGACTCAGATCGAACGCTATATGTCACGAATTTCGGGACCATTGCTGGATCGCATCGACATCCACATCGAAGTGCCTGCGGTACCTTTCGAGGAACTAAGCTCAAAACAAGATGGAACCAGCAGCGCAACGATCCGACAATCCGTTGAATTGGCTCGAGCAACTCAAAAGATCAGATTCGGCAACAGCAGCCTTTACAACGCACAAATGTCCAGCCGACAATTGCGTGAGTTCTGTCCGCTGGAGCGTAGTTGCCGAGCGATGCTACAGAACTGCTGCAACGACCTTGGCTTATCTGCCCGAGCCCATGATAAGATTTTGCGCGTCAGCCGAACGATCGCTGATCTGGATGACAGTCCCGAAATACAGGAGACTCATCTGCAAGAGGCGATCAACTACCGAATGTTAGATCGAAATCTATTTGCATGATTGGACGCTGTTGGCAGAGCCGAGGCTTAGTTGCCTACTCTAGTCTAAGAGCTTGACGCGGGAATGTATGTACAAAGTAGTGCGTCGTCTGCTTGAATTCACGAATCAACTGCATCTGCCTGGCATCCAATGCCACTGGTTCGTCGCCAAGCTGTTCGGTAGATTGGTTCCTCGGCAGATCAGTGGCACCAGCGCCATCAGCTTGAAGCGTCTGTTGCGCCAAACTATCAAGTTGTGGGCCAAGCACGGATCGCGTCATCGTCGAGTTGAACGATCTAAGGGTATCTATCGTAGTCCCCAAAGCGATTGAATACACTTTGTATTTCTCGACATCGCTCATACCGATTGGTTGGCTACCCGCTGCGGACTCGGTAGACGTAGATCCTGCAGCAACCGCTTCGGATGCCAGGTCTTGACCTTGAGGCAAGGTCACAGCTAACGAGGACTGTGAATCGACACCAGTGCTGCTGGGTGGATACCAACTGCGTAGGGCCACGACAACCAGTATTGTGGCAGCAAGCGCAAGCAAGCGTGGCACCCAGGACTTGGTGCTACTTTCCGTACGCGCTTCCAAAGATTTGTACGAGTGTGCAGTGATCTTTCTTGTTGGAAAGTCCATGCGTTCAGAACCAAGCTGCTTGGAGAAATTAAATGCAACTGACGATTCGTTCGAAACGTCGCGACGCAAATTCAAGCGGCAGTTGTCAACCCAAGCGGAAGCATCACTTCGCATTCGCTCCGATAATTGCTCGGCGGCCTGACGGAACTGACGCAACTGAGAATCGGAAGCCAACTGCGACTCGACCCACTCGGGCATTGGCACGCCAGAGTCGATGGCCTGACTGATCGATTCTTTGATTCGTGATGAAGAACTGCTCATGGTGCTGCTCCGCTTCTGTCAGAGCCACTGCGTGGCGAAAGATCAATTTCCTGTTGCCGAAAGTGTTCGATCAGGACCATGCGTCCGCGATGAAGTAGGACTCGGACCGACCCTTCAGGCTTGCCCAAGACCTGGGATACTTCACCGATCGACATGTCCTCCCCGTACCTGAGCCAAAAAGCCGAATACTGATCTGGTGTCAACCGCTCGCCGGCTACCAGCCAAACGTTATCCACCTGATCCCGCTGTTCAAACTGCGATTTAGCACCATTACTGTCAGATTCCTCGGCTACTGAGGCTTTGGACAGCAGGCGGAACCATCGCTTCTGCTTCCGAACATAGTCGTACGCCACCCGAAAGGCGATGGTGTACAACCAGGTCGAAAACCGATACTTCGAATCATACTTCGACAGATTTAAAAACGCTTTGACCAGGGCGTCTTGGGCAACGTCTTCAGCATCAGCAACCGCCTGCTGTCGACCTAAACGTTGCCTGACAAGCTGCACAATTCGCGGGCGAAAAATCTCCGCTAGCTGCGAGAAAGATCTCTCGCATCCACCGACGGCAAGCTCCACCAACTGCTCGGTGGAGACTTGACCGTCATTATGCCGATCTAGGGCAATCGCAGGTTCTTGGGAATCACCGGCGATTGCCGGCAGCGGCTGATGGCTAATTACCTAGCAAGCCTTCAATCTGACCGATCGCACCATCCATCTGCTCTTCTAGTAGACCAGCGATGGCCTTGGCTTCGATCTTGGCAGATAGGCTTACGGCCGTTCCTTCTCGGCTAACTTGAATCTCAGGTGCTGTGTCGCCAAGCTGGCCTTCAACCATTGGCACGATGCCTTGAATCATCTGTTCAAGCTGCTCAGCGTTGTCCGCATCTACAGCATTTAAATCCAGCGCCAAATTCAACATATTGTCCTTTTCGGACAACTTCACGCCAAGTTGTTTGACCATGGTTGCGATAATCGTTTGAGGCCCATCACCCAATTTGTCCACTGGAATTTCCAGTACCTTAACATTCAGCATCACGCCGGGTGCGGGACGGAATTCAATACACTTCTTGTCCGACGCGATCTTACTATCCATTCGCTCCAACTGCTGTGAAACCAACTCCTCTTTGCCGCTGACGACCAGCGATTTGTTGCCTTCGCCACAAGTATGAACTGCCAAGTGGATGCTCATGTTTCCATCTGGGCTTGCGCTGTGAATCTTATGCTTGCCAACAGTCTTCGAGCTGTAGCCTGGAATACTTGGCAACATCGCCTCAAGGCTTCCCAGATTCTTCTTCAGAGACACAATGCCTAGCAAGCCATTTTCTGGGCTTTCAAAATCCGATGCTGCTATGGTGATCGATTGAGTTTCTTCCATCAAGTCAATGCCGATAAACCCTTCAACGTCTTCCGGAGTTGGCACATCAATCCCAGCACGATCCGCAATCTGCTCCATCACTCGGTCTGTGATCATCTCGATCAACTGTTTGCCAAAGCCTGATTCCTGCATCGCCTGCACGTCGATCTGTGCGATTAGCTTTGTGTCCTCGGCCAAGCTTAGAGCCTTTGCCTCCTGAGCTGTAGCCGTTTGACAGATACAGCCAAGTGCCACCAAGCCGGTTGCACACCAAGTCATTGTTGTCTTCAACATAAACGAACCTTTCTTTTGCCTTTTAACAAAACGTGAATTTTCACCGCTGACCAGCAACCTGCGGCCAGAACAGCTCCCAAGTGTAAGGTCTTTTACGATGGGCGGCTATCGATCGTTACAGGATTTCCACAAGAAATACTGGTGCCGCAATGCAAAATTGATGGGAATTATGGTAAACAGCATACGGAACGCGACCGCCATGGTGAACGGCAGATGGAACGCGTCTGCTACTTTGACAATGGAATTCGCCTACTCAATTCAGGCTTGTGGCCTAGAGTCCAGGTCACTGCTCAGTCGAGGCAGATTCGTCGTCAGACGGTCGGGGCCTGCCACGACCTCGTCCGCGCCCTACCCCTTGTGGTGGCTTAAATTCGTCAGGTGTGATGAATTTATCTTTATTGGTGTCCATCAGGATGAAGAAGGGCTGAATTCGCTCTGGCAGTTCTTCTCTTGAGATCTTGCCATCTCCATCGCGATCCAGCCTGCCAAAGATTTCTTTCATCGAGGGCATTTCTTCACGAGCATCTTTGGGCAGAACGCTATCGCGAGCCCGTCCTGTGGAGGGGTCGATGGGAATGGCGACGTGCATGTAGCCAATCATCATTTCATCCCAGGTCTGATCGCCGAACATGACCCATTTCGTTGGGTCTGGATTGTTCAGGTTCTTCTCAGAGTTATCAAAGGTTGCTTCGCCGAGAATCTGAGTTCCGGCAGGTATCTTCATCCGATTGGTGAATTGGTAGTCGGTCTGCCAATTAAAGTCGTAGTTTGGAACGTCCAAAAGAATCTGCTTTCGGCCATCAGGGAATGTGGCCGTGTAACGAAACGACTTCCCGCGAACGTGCATGTGCGGAGTTAGCGACAGCAATTCGCAGTCGGGCAGAGGTCTTGGCAACTGAGCGGTCGATGGATGACTTTCCGCTCCCGGAGGGATGCTGAACAGGAAGTCAACTACACTGGTCGTTTGGACCTCATGGGTCAACTGACTCGGATTGTCCTCGAACACCAAACCCAATTGACTCTGGTCCCACTGTTCAGTCCCAATGGATGTGTAGTGAACTTGGAACACCAATTCACTTCCGGCTGGCAATCGCTTGGCCATGCCGGGCGGAAACGGGTCAAAACGACCGCCTGGAACATAACCAACCAAGAAGGATCGGTGAGGCATGATATCACCTCTGCCGCCTGCCGGACGATCAAAAACAAGTACATGGTGTACTACGGCACGGTTGCCAGGTTTGACCTCGGCAGCTTTAATCCACTTATCTTCAGTGAACTGCAGTTTATGAGTAAAGTGTTGGTACTCTATGGTGCCTTTTGCCTTTACCTTAAATGGCTTGGGGCTAACCGGAATGATGACATCAGGTTCACGCGGCAACTGCCAGCCTACCGTGTATTTGACCGGTTCGGGCAATTGAGCAATATCGCCCAGCGGATTTCCGCTTTCGACCCATTTTTTGAATTGCTGTATCTCTTCTTCGGAAAGACTTCGATCGTTGGTAAATTGTCCATGTTCAGGATTGGCGTGCCAAGGTGGCATCCGTCGATCGCTGATCACTTCCAGCATCATATCGCTCCATGCAGCCACATCTTCGTAATTAGTGAAATCCATGGGTCCGATCTCGCCATCACGGTGGCATTCCAGGCATCTTCTCTGGACGATCCTTGAAATCTGATTGGCGTACGTAATCTCACCGTCAGACTCAGTTGGTCTTCGTCGACCGATCAGACAGCCAGGGGCGGCCACTTCGGCAACCGCCACGTTCTTGCCTGCCAGAACTGAGTCGATCGCATCTTTCAGTTCATTCTTCTCAGGAGCCTCCCGCGTGTAACCAATACCCCACTGGTCATCCAGTCGCCCTCGATAGACCAACTTTCGCTGACCATCCAAAACAACAGCCTCAGGCGTTCGAGTGGACCCGACCGCATTGGAAAGCTCTTGGGCGGGATCCTTCAGAAAGGGCATTTCCATTTCATGCTTTCTAGCAACCGCCGCCATCATTTCCAAGCTGTCTTGGACATTCGGGTTGATCGCCAGAAAAACAACTCCTGCTTCTTTGTATTCCAGCTCGATCTTATTGGCTCGGACCGCATAGAATTTTGCCAGTGGACATTCGGTTCCCAAGAAAATTAGGACGACCGCAGGAGCCTTGGAAAACTCGTGGCTACTCCAATTCTTCCCGCGAAAGTCCATCAATTCAAAATCGTCTATTGCGGAACCCATCGGTACCTTCTCGAAGGCAGTTCGGACGCCACTACTGGCCTTTTTATCCAAGTCAACTGCCAAAGAACTGCCGCAATTGACCGTGATCAACAAAGCCCAAAAAGCGAACATACGATTCGAAACAAGCCATCCCAGCAATTTCATTTGGAATCCCTTTACAGAAAATAGTGGAATTCGCAAGAATTCCGCTTCGAAATGTTTAAAACTAAGGCGATACTCAGGAATTCTGGCGAACCCCACTACGTAGCTTAACAGTTCTTGGCCCAACATGGCGAGGTGAATCAGCACCGGTCCCGGCAATAATCACCAACATTAACACATCGACCGTAGCTTTGTTTCGTAAATCGCTGTGAAATCTTAGTGAATATACCGATCGCTCTGCTTCACTTAAAGTTTCCCTGGACTTCTTGGAGGCGTTACCACCCACCAAATTCGCAGGAAAAATCAGACCTAGCTCTTTTACGAAAGCGAGCCGTGTGGCGTTACAGGCAACAAGTAGAATTCTTGGAAGTTACTTGGAAATAGGCTCCTGCGCGGTCGGCCCGAGCTTTTCTTCGCCGGTTTGTTTTCGAGCCTGATCGGTCAATAGCTTCCAACTGGTTAGCTCGATTCCCACCGAGACAATAATGTCACGAGCATCGGCG
>DAIRSD010000045.1:0-2750 GCA_036804625.1 Aureliella sp.
AATCAGCCGATACGCGGCAGCGTCCAGTTACCTCTGCCAGGTCAGTCCGATTAGCGCGAAGACCGGGTGCTCACGCACTCCGGCTGATGACTGCTTCGGCTGTTTGCTTGCGAACGGCTCTTTGACAATTCTATGCTAACACAAAGTGGCGATATATGCTCTCAATTTCCAATTAGTTTCTTCTACCCAATCAGGGGGGGCAGTAATGTGACTATGGACTCTGCCCGGGGTCAGTCGCTAATTTAGCATTCTTCGAGATTGCCGCCCCTTTCTGGCCTTTGAAATACTATCCATGAGTACACCGAAAAGCCCTTCCATCTACTTTTCAGTCGGCGAGCCCAGTGGGGACTTGCACGCTGCGAAACTGATCCAAAACCTTCGATCTCAGGTTCAGAACTTGACGTTTGGCGGACTAGGCGGCCCTCAAATGTCGGCCGCAGGTTGCCGGATCGATTACCCGCTGACCGAATTGGCGGTCGTTGGATTTGTTGAGGTGCTTCCCAAACTTAGAGAATTCTTTCGAGTAGCCCGCCTGGCCGCAGATTCGATGGATCGGCACCGGCCCGATGCGGTCGTGCTGGTTGACTTTCCTGGATTCAACTGGCACATTGCCAAACGAGCCAAGCAGCGTGGAATACCCGTATTCTACTATCTGCCTCCGCAATTATGGGCCTGGGGAAGCTGGCGGATTCATAAAATGCGCAGCTACGTCGATCATGTTCTGTGCAACCTGCCATTCGAACAGCAGTGGTTCCAGCGCCATGGCGTTCCCGCTACTCTGGTTGGTCATCCATTTTTTGACGAAGTGACCGAGAGAAAACTTGACCAACAAATGATCCATCATTGGAGCCGGCAGCATGGCGTGCGGGTGGCGGTTTTGCCCGGTTCAAGAGCGCGTGAAGTCCATAACATCTGGCCGATGCAACTGGCAGCCATCCGTCAACTTGCGATCGCACATCCGCAGGCGCACTTTCTTGTCGCATGTTTGAAAGATGCCCACTGCTTGTGGTGCAGGCAGCAATTAACTGCGGCCGACCGACGACTGAACATTCACTTTTTCGTCAATCGAACCAGCGAAGTGGTGTCGCTAGCCGATTGCGGCTTGGTCAAATCGGGGTCAGTCAGTCTTGAATTAATGGCGCGTCACGTGCCAACCGTAATCGTCTATCACGTTGGTCGGATCATGTACCAAATTGCCAGACGCTTGACGGATATCGATACCATCAGCCTGCCGAATATGTTGGCCGGTCAGAAGGTGATGCAAGAGTTTCTGGCCATCGGTTCGACAAGCCGAGTTGTTGATCCAATTGTTGTGGCCATGAACCGATTGATGAGCGAACCTCTTGAACTGGCAAGACAAAAGGCGGCTCTGAAAGAGCTGAGCCAGCGTTACGCTCAACCCGGTGCCAGCCAACGAGCGGCTCGAGCTATCTGCGATCAGCTTGGCTGGAACGATTCCAACCTATCTCTCCGACAGGCCAGCTAGAATTCGGTTTGAACCGGCAGAGCCAAGCAAGCAGGAGTGGCCAAGGTAGGTTCAATGCATCATAATACCGCTTTTGAATCAATCGGCTGGCAAGGGCGTTTGGAACAAGGCCAATTCTAGGCGAGAGACCAAACAACAGGTTGATACGCCCGTCGGCCCCTTACAGTACTTTTGCCTCCGATCTGCGAGAATTACCACTGACCTGAATATGCCACCAATAACCTATAAAGACAGCGGCGTCGACCTTCAATTGTACGAACAGGCGATGCAGAAGCTACCCAAGCTGATGCACCGCACCTTCACACCGCGCGTGGTCCGCAACGATGGCGGGTTCGCTGGTCTGTTTCAGCTTGATTTCGCTGGTGCTCTATTTTCTCGAAACTACAAAAATCCGGTACTCGTCTCGGGCACGGATGGTGTGGGCACGAAGCTGCGAGTTGCGCAGATGGCGGGGCAACATGGCACTGTGGGCATCGACTTGGTGGCCATGTGCGTCAACGATGTGCTGTGTTGCGGTGCCGAGCCGCTGTTCTTTCTGGACTATGTGGCCATGAGCCGCGACAATCCGCTGTTGTTAGAACAGATCGTCAGCGGAATCAGCGAAGGCTGTGTGCAAGCCGACTGCGCTCTGCTGGGGGGTGAAACTGCGATCATGCCCGACCACTACCGCGACGACGACTATGACCTGGCCGGCTTCTGCGTTGGTGTTGTGGAAAAACAGCATTTGATCAGCGGCGGGCAGATAGCCGTAGGTGACACTCTGATCGGAATTGGTTCCAGCGGTCTGCACTCCAATGGCTTCAGCCTGGTACGTAAAGCGGTCTTTGGCGCTGCCGGGCTTTCAGTAGACGAATATGTTCAAGAACTGCTAGCAACTGTTGGAGATGCACTGATGACTCCCACATTGATCTACGCCAAACTGACGCGTCGAATTCTGGGACACTATCGAGTCAAGAATGTGGTTCACGGCATAGCCCATATCACTGGAGGCGGCCTGCTGGAGAATACTCAGAGAATCCTGCACCCGAAAGTGGATCTTGTTTTCGAGCGAGGTTCTTGGACCGTTCCGCCCGTCTTCCCTTGGATACAAAAGTTAGGGCAAATCGACTCGGACGAAATGGATCATGTTTTTAATATGGGCTTGGGACTTGTTCTAGTGGTCAGCCCCTTCTACGCCAATACGATTTTGGAGCTAGCACAATCCATGGGCTACCGCGCCAGCGATGTTGGCTCAGCAGTCTCTGTCACCGGACTCAGCCGTTGG
>DAIRSD010000045.1:2760-10369 GCA_036804625.1 Aureliella sp.
AGTCGTGCGAAGCCTGACCTTCTGACCGGTCCGGGCGCTTTCATAGATGGCCAAGATCAGTTCCACGCTGCGCCTGCCCTGATAACCATCGATGGCCGAAACCTGATTTTGGCCGATGGCCAGCAGGAAATCTCGAAACAAGGCGGTATGAGCGTGGTGTCCAATCGCTGCTGGGTCCGCTGCACCGCCTCCCGTTTTGGTTCTGCCCTTCATTTCCTCGCGCAATCGCTGATCATCTTCGTTCGTCTGAGCACACTCCCGCATGATGGAAACTTCCTCCTCCAAGATGGCCGTACCCTGCGAACCGGTTAATTCGATGCGTTTAAGCGAACCAGGAAAACCTGCCGTCGTCGCTTCGATGACCCCTAGCGCACCACTGGCAAATCGCAAACTGGCCGTCACCACATCTTCCACTTCGATCCGCTCGTGTGCCAGAGTAGCCGCATGGGCCGACACTTCTGTTACCGGTCCCATCAGCCACAAAAGCAAATCCACGCTGTGAATCGCCTGGTTCATCAGTGCTCCGCCACCGTCTAGCGCCCACGTCCCACGCCATGCGCCGCTGTCGTAGTAGGCTTGCGTCCGATACCACTTCACATAGGCATCACCCAATGCCAAAGTTCCAAATCGCCCCGCGTCAACCGCTTGCTTCATCAGTTGGCTGGAACGATGAAAACGCGATGGAAAAATTGTAGCCAACTGGACTCCAGCTTGCCTGCAAGCCTGAATCATCCGGTCGCAACGCTCCAGAGTTACCTCCAAAGGCTTTTCCACGATCACGTGCTTGCCCGCTGCCGCCGCTGCCAAACAGGGCTCCATGTGCGCACCGCTGGGCGTGCAGATTGTGATTACATCGACAGCGGGATCGCCTAACATCTGCTCCAGATCGGTATAGGGCTTCCCGCCAAATTTCTCCGACAATTGGATCGCTTTGTCGGCAGTTCGATTGTAGCAAGCCACCAAACGCGCTCCTTCGATATCGGCAATGGCTTTGGCGTGAAAATTGGCAATCATTCCACAACCGATAATCCCAAATCCTCGGCTCATTTTATCTCCTAAGTAGATTTATTCGTACTAGCTGTGACACGAACGACGAGCAATTATACAGCTTCGCAGCCCAATGCGCCAGAGTCAATGTTTAACGAGACCGCTGACACTTTCGTAATGATTGAAGTACAATGATTCCGCTTTACCAATCCGCTAGGAATACCTGAATTGGTCCCAAGGGCCATACAATAGGATTCTTGGGGCGGTATTTTTTGGCTCAGTTATTCCTGTCTATCAATTGAATCATGCGAGTAGTTATCCTGCCGGACGCTCAAGCTGTCAGCAAGCGGGCTTCTGATATCTTTTGTAAGCTAGTCAAAGAGTTTCCGGATGCCGTTTTGGGGCTGGCAACTGGAGGCACTCCGCTGGGCACCTATCAGGAATTGATCCGTCGCCATCACGCAGGTGATATCAGTTTTGCTGAAGTAACGACCTTTAATTTAGACGAATATGTGGGATTGCCCCAAGAGCATCAGCAAACCTATCTTTGCTTCATGCGCCAGAACCTTTTTATCCACATCGACATCGATCCTAAGCGAGTTTATTTACCTTGCGGCTCGGCCGAGGATCTGTTGCAAGAATGTCAAAACTATGAATTGCTGATCGATCAGGCTGGTGGCATTGACTTGCAGTTGCTGGGAATTGGAACGGAAGGTCACATCGGATTTAACGAACCCGGATCATCGCTGGCCAGCCGCACTCGCATCAAAGCGCTCACCCAGCAGACTCGACAAGACAACGCACGATTTTTTAGCTCGCCATCGGAGGTTCCTCGGATGGCCATTACGATGGGCATTGGAACGATCTTGGAAGCCGAGCACCTGCTGCTACTTGCGACAGGCCGCAACAAGGCTAAAGCCGTTCATGAATTCATCGAAGGCCCCGTGACCAGCATGATGCCCGCGTCGGCCCTGCAATTACATCCCAACGTCACCGTTCTACTAGACCAGGACGCCGCATCGTTTCTTCAGCGGCGCGACTACTACGATCAGATGGAGCGCATCCAAATGGAACTGGAGAGCGAGGCGGGTTGACAAGCAACCTTGCACAAATTGCTGAATACCCCAGTCGGCCAGCGATTTGCCAACCCTGTCAGCGCCTCAAGAAATTTTTGACGCCATTCACAGTTCGGCTCAACGCGGATGGCCGATGTTGACGCGATGAAGTTTCATCAGGCTGAGGAGTACCTATGTTGCCTGTGCCACCATTCATGCCGCTATCGGACTGACCGTCCTCCTGCTGTTCGTACTCATCCAACGGGTTCTCAAGATTGAACTGTCGTTCGGAAGGCTGGTCGGAACCTGGATACCTGTCCATGATACCGCTGGGAGATACCGCTTGTGGATAGGCTACGGGTAGAGCCAAGCGTCCTAGTGGGCCTACCGACCCGAATCGTTCTTCTACAAATGATATTCCATGAGCCTCGACAATCGTGCCTGTCTCGCGTTCCAGGGCCGCCAATTCCGAATTGTACAGGACAAGTGCCTGTGCTTCATTGGCGATCGAGTTCCCCCAATCGACGATGGCCTGTAGCAATACGATGAATTGATCCAGTTGATTACCAATTGCAATCTGGGCATCCAGATTGGTCTGGGCCGCCTTTCGCACCTCCTGGTAGCGTTGATACTGAGCATAAAAAAGATCTAGATTGCGAACATTGATCGCCAAATTGTGCGATGCTTGATGCAATCCCTGTTGAAGATTCACTTGATCTCGCTGGATCAATAGCTCTTGCTGTCGCAGCAGGGCTCGCGAACTGCGTAGACCTATGGGAACTGAAAAATTGACACCCAGTCCCCAGTCATCAAAGCCAGCCTGGCCAATGTTGGCTCCGTTGGGCATAGTGCCTTCTAGCCCGTTCCAGCGATAAAGGGCCACCGCATCCAGCCTGGGCAAAGCTTCATTGTCGCGCAGCAACATCCGCTGTTGATCCGCCTCTAAGATCAGTTTCAGTTCAATGATGTCGGGCCGCCGCAGTTCAGCCATTCGCAGTAACTCATCCCAGTTCATCTGCATTGCCTGATCGATCAAAGCTGAAGTGGGGATCAGTCGGCTGTTATCGTAAGGACTTAGGCCCATCACATTTCGCAGCGCAGCTTCTCGCTGGAGAACATTGGCCTGAGCCACCAACAACACGGCTCGAAAATTTTCGTAAGCTACGCGTGCTTGGGCCGCTTCACCTAGTCTGGCCACTCCAATTTCAGCGCTATCTTCGGCTCGCCGAAGCGCAAACTCCAACTGCGCCACCTGCTGTTCACGAGCCCATAGTTCAGTGCGCGCTAATACCAATTGCCAATAACCTTGTATCACGCTCAATAAGTGGTTTTGCACCGAATCCTTGAACTGAAAATAGGATCGCTCGGTGTCTATCCTGGCGATGACAATGGGCGCTTGATTGGCTTGCCTTCCTGCGCCTTGCAACAGCGGCTGTGTCAATTGTATCGCGGTGCTAGTTCCCAGTTGTGGGTTCAACGGCGTAACCAATCCCGGAAATCGATTCTCGTTGCCAATAACCCCAAAATCGATCACGCCACCAGTAACCATGCGTTTGGACAAGCCTGCATTCAATCCGTAACGATCGCTACGATTGCCCACGATACGACTTTGTGTTGGATCGATCGTATCGGGAGTAGCCGTTGGTGTGCGACTATCCAACCAATTGTTATTTGCAAAAAGCGTCGGATCAAATGCACCGCGAGCCGCATCAATCGATGTGTTAGCGATGGCAGGATCAAAGATGGTGCGTCCGGTGGTTGTCGCATTCACTCCAGTTAGTACTCGTACCACGTCCAAGTTCTGCAAGCTAATGTTCAGCACATCAGACAAAGCCAGTTGCATTGGCTCAGCCTGCCACTGAGGGTTGGCAACAGTGGCAGGTGGCACTGAAGCGGGAATACGAGCGCTGCATAATTGGCCTGGCGTGCGAATACATATCGCACGCTGCTCCGGCAGTATGCAGCTCCACGGCTCGTCACTGAAAGACAGAGACCGCAAGCCAAGGATTGCTAGCAATCCAACAAAATAACATCGGAAGAATGGGGTCATGCAGACTTCTATCGAGTCACCGCGAAGTTCGATTGCAGCGGCACTATCGATCATTCATGAAGTGCAGTTCTCCGTGTGTCACTGATTACGACTAGTTAAAACGTGCGGATAAGGCTAGCGACATCCTACGCACCCATCAGCGCTTGTCCGCACACTCGCAGCACGTTGCCATAAACACCTTGAGAATTGGCCTGGGCGAACATGGCAACCGCCTGGGCAACATCATCGGGCAAGCCGCCTTGCGACATCGAATTCAAGCGTCGGCCAGCTTGACGCAGTGCAAAAGGAATGGTGGCGATCATGTCGGTTTCGATAAAACCGGGCGCAACCGCGTTCAGTGTGATCCCTTGCTGGATATATCTTTCAGCGTAAGCTTCTACCATGCCGATTACGCCTGCCTTGCTGCATGAGTAATTCGTCTGACCGGAGTTGCCAGCGATTCCCGATATCGACGAGACCAACACCACGCGACCACTGGAAGAGAGTGTCCCCGACCGGATCAATTCATGATTGATCCGCTCCTGGCATGCCAAATTGGTTGCGATGACTGCGTCCCACATCTCTGGCTGCATATTGACCAATTTTTTGTCGCGAGTGATTCCCGCATTGTGAACTAAGACATCCAGCCTGCGATCGGCAAAGTGAGCGGCGATCTTTTGGCCCGCATCTGCGGCCGTGATGTCCGCTGTCAACCAGGTACCCTGCAACCGCTGGGCTTGTTCTTTCAGATCCGCTTCCGCTTTGGGAATATCCAGTAAACATACCTGCGCGCCACGACTTTGCATTAAGGTCGCAATGGCCCGTCCAATCCCTCGCGCGGCTCCAGTCACCAATACGCTTCGGCCTGACAATGGTAATGGACCGCCGGGATCGGATCGCCCGGACGGATGCACTCGAAGCATTTGCCCCGAAACATAAGCTGATTGATCTGACGCAAAGAAGCCTAGCGGAGCCCATAAACCGGGTCCCGCCTCAGGATCTGCCCAAATCAAGTTCACCGATCCACCATCCCGCATCTCTTTGGCCATTGATTTGACAAATCCAAGCAGTGAACGCTGAGCGACATGTTGCTCCGGAGTGCAGGTTTCTGGAGTCTGACCCACGATGACCACTCTTGCGCACTTGCCAAAACGCTTGATTTGGGAACTGAAAAAAAGTGGTAGTTGCCGCGTCTGCTCGATCGCCATGATCACCGAGGCATCAAAGACAACTGACTTGAGTCGCGCGTCCGATGAAGCGTATTGTGGATCGACCATCGGAGCTGATTGCTCAGTTAACCACGACTGGACCGACGCAGCAAACTGGGCTCCAGCCGAATGCCCAAATAGCACCGGACCAGCCCGCAGCGGTTTTCCCGTTAGATAGCGATCTAACATTTGAGGCTGAGGCAATCCCAGGCGACCAGCCAGCCATTTGCCCATACTCGAATTGACAAATCCAAGGTATCGATCCGACATTTTTCCGTCGACTCACTTTCGCATTCGCGACACACTTCGAATTCACACTTCCAACATACAGTTATCAATCAGACGAGTTTGACCGACATGCACCGCTACTAAGGCCACGGCATTTCGATCAATTCGCTGCAAATCCGACAAATATTCAGCGTCAACAATCCGGGCGTAATCGATGCGATCGGCACCTTCTTGCTTTAAGATACGCTGCATTTCGGCTTCGATCACAGTCACTTCTCGCTGCCCTTGTTCAAACATCCGTTTGGCAGATCCCAGCGCCTTCCACAGGCACAACGCGTTGGGACGCTGCTGATCGGTCAGATAGCGATTCCGGCTGCTCATCGCCAATCCATCGGCCTGCCTGACTGTCGGACAGCCTTGAACCAGAATAGGGACGTTTAGATCATGAACCATCCGCCGAATAACGGTAAGCTGCTGATAATCCTTCTGCCCAAAATAGGCGATGGTGGCGGGTAAGATATGGAACAGTTTCAAAACGACGGTGACCACACCGCGAAAATGAATCGGACGAAAGATGCCTTCTAATGGTTCTGCTGCTGCGGGCGGCTGTACAAATGTCGAATAGCCCTCAGGGTACAAATCGGACTGACTAGGAGCAAACACCAGATCGACTCCTAATTCTCTTAATCCGCTCAGGTCCTCCTGCTGAGTCCGAGGATACTTAGCAAAGTCTTCGCCCGGGCCAAATTGAGTTGGATTGACAAAAATCGTCGCCACGGTGCGATCGCATTCCTCAAGCGACCGCCGCACTAATGATAAGTGACCGGCGTGCAACGCACCCATCGTAGGAATCAAGCCAACGCGTTGCCCAGACTGTCGCCACTGAGCTACCTGTGAATATGCCAGATCGGGATGCTCCAAGACCTTCAAGCTGTCACCTCGTTGGAATGCTGAATTGGGCTAAGTGCACGGTTTTGCAACTGGCAGGCAAGCAGAGTATTGCTTAGCAACATAGTTATCGTTAGTGGTCCGATTCCACCTGGCACTGGAGTGATGGCGCTGGCCACCTGTTCTACCGACGGAAAATCGACATCGCCCACTAGAGTGTCCCCATCGCGATTGATCCCCACGTCGATCACCACCGCGCCTGGTTTGACCATATCGGCGGTGATCAACCTAGCTCGCCCGACGGCTGCGATCAAGATATCCGCACTGCCGGTGATCGCCGACAAATCGCCGCTTTGAGAATGACAAATGGTAACGGTCGCATTTGCAAACTGAGGGCCGTATCCAAGGTCTTTTTGGACCAGCATCATCGCCATGGGCTTGCCTACAATTTCACTACGGCCTACTACCACTACGTGCTTGCCAGCCACAGAAATCTGGTGCCGCACCAACACTTGGATAACTCCGTGAGGCGTGCAAGGCAAAACCCGCGCCCGCCCCTGGACCAACAGCCCCACATTCTCTGGCCAAAACGCATCCACATCTTTTAGTGGATGAATACTGTCCTACACTGACTGGGTCTAAATGCTGCCGGGTAAAGGCAACTGCACTAAGATTCCATGGACACCCTCATCAGCGTTCAATTGGTCCAGAAGATCCAAAAGATGCCGCCCCGTCGTGCTGGCAGGTAAGCGAATCAGGCGGCTGTCCATTCCAACGCTCTTGCAAGCCTTCTCCTTGTTACGGACATAGACTTGACTAGCAGGATCTTCGCCAACCAATACTGCCGCCAACACCGGAGTCGCTCCGCCCGCACTTTTCCACTGCTGGACCTGAGCAGCAATTTCTTGCCGAATCTGCCCAGCAAGTTGTTTTCCGTCCAGTATCTGCGCAGTCACTACAAAAAGCCTCCTGACTAAAAATCCGAAACAGTCGCTAAACCAACCGCCTGCTGCCACAGTCCCCGTAAACGAACAACAACAAGAACTGCTACTGAAATTGAGCATAGCAAACCTAGAGTTATACTCGGGATTACCAGTACTGTGGAGCAGTGTAAGAAACTTTGACCTCGCAATCGCATTAAGGGCTATCCATCGAGGCTATTCAATGAGGCTATTCATCGAGTTGAACTTTATCTTTATCGATCTTATACTACT
>DAIRSD010000045.1:10379-16322 GCA_036804625.1 Aureliella sp.
CTGGACCACCCCATATGGGCTCTGATTCACCCCAATCCAACGAGACGCATGAAACGCCATGGACCCGCTGTATTTCAAAGAATTGAACACCTACTTTGATCCCAATCGCGCCCGTTTGGACCTATCTATCAATCTGCCATCGGTCAGTTTGATCGCGGGAGTTGAAACGGGGCAACTGGTCGGATCGCTGCAGACGCTGGAAGCGGTTGCACAGTACGCTACTGGCTGTGGTGCCAAGTCGCTGATGATCTCTAATTATCTGTTGCATGGGCCTGGACATGGCGATAAAGGCAAGATTGTTTTTCGCGACGCCGCAGAGATGCAACAACTGTTGTCAGCAGCGGGTATTGTGGCACCCACCATTAGCGCTCACTGCGCGGCATACGCTCATTTGAGCGCACGTTGGGGTACCGAGTATGCGGCCAGTTTTGTGCCTCCTAGCGTAGCCGCTCAAGGAACACAGTACATCGAAGATTGGTCGGAAGAGTACCTATTGGGCCTGCTAGAAGTAGGCAGCGCAATGGGCATTCATCTATTTGGATGGTTCTGGGGCCTGTGGGGACATCCTGTTCTGCACAGCGGTTATCCCTGGTTTTTTGGTTGGGACAATCTTATGGCTGAAGGACTGAATCGCTTTCGTGATAAGACAGCCAGAATCCGCGCGCGAGCTAAAGAACTGGGAGCCTATTTGGCTCATGAAATTCACCCTGGTACCGGAGCGATCTGCTCGCGCGACTTTGGGCTGCTGCTGATAGCTGCCGATTACGACCCAACGCTATGTGTTTGGGGCGACCCGAGTCACTGCTGGGCTGGCGAGAGTTGGACAGCACGTTTTAGCAGTCCATTTGTAGCTGCACGCATCGTCGGTAGTCATGCCAAGAACTTCAAATTTCTTGAAGGTTCATCAACGCTGATGATCAGTGAAGACTGGTCTCGACGTGGCCATCAGTTTTGTAGCCACGGGGAAGGCGAGGTCAATCTGGTCAGTTACGCCAAATTGCTGCTATCTCTCGGAGTCGGCGAGCGATTTTGTGCGATCACGGGTGGAGAGGTCATGCCAATGTTCAGCGAAGCTGAAGACAGCATCTTGCCACTAACCGCCCCATCACCACATCTTCTGGGAGCGTGTAGCGCAGGCATCCGCTGGGTCAACGATCACTTGAGCGGTATGTCTCGCACTTCGGCGACATTTACCGATGGTATGGCCAAGTAATCTGGGTTAGCTGAGTATCTCTTTGACGGCTCGGCCATGTACGTCGGTCAACCGCATTTCACGTCCGCCAAAGCGAAACGTCAACCGCTCGTGATCGATGCCCATCAAGTGAAGCATCGTGGCGTGAATGTCATGAATATCCAGCTTGTCTTCAACGGCACTCATTCCCAGTTCATCTGTTGCGCCATACGACATTCCGCCTCGAACCCCGCCACCGGCCATCCAAATCGTATAACCGCTCACATGATGGTCTCTTCCGTCATTGCCTGAACTGTGCGGGGTCCGGCCCATCTCACCCGCCCAGACAACTAGCGTTTCGTCCAAAAGGCCACGTCGCTTAAGGTCGATAATCAGAGCAGCCACGGGTTGGTCGGTGATCCGCGCGTTTTCGGCATGCCGCAGTTTCAACTCTCCGTGCTGATCCCAGGGAGAGTTGTTGCCGTGCGTGTTCGGGCAGGTGATCTCTACAAACCGCACTCCAGACTCCACTAGCCGGCGAGCCCTTAGGCATTGCAGTGCATAGTGCTGATCGTACGAATCGCTACGATCGACACCATACAAGCTAAGCGTCTCGGCCGTCTCCCCGCTGACATCACAAAGCTCGGGAACCAGAATCTGCATTCGAGCTGCCGTTTCGTAGTTGCGGATCGCTGATTCGATTTCCGAAACACCTGCCTGCTGATTAGCAAACTGACTGTCCAAATCGCCTAAGAACGCAAGCTTGGCTTGCTGCAATTGGGGATCGTCTGAAGGCACGATGTTGTCAACTGGAGTCCCCTTGGCTCGAACCATGGTAGCCTGATGTATGGCAGGCAGGTAAGAGCTGGCAAAGTTCTGAAAACCTCCATTGGGTATCCAATCGTTATTCAGCAGCACATATCCCGGCAGTTGCTGATTCTCACTTCCCAATCCATAGGAGACCCAAGAACCCATGCTGGGCGATGCTGCCACCGAACGTCCCGTATGCAGCAGAAGCGATTGTGCTCCATGCAGCGGTGTCTCACCCGTCAACGACCGAATTACACAAAGCTCATCAATCACCTTGGCCTGATATGGAAATAGATCACTGACCCACATCCCGGATTGTCCGTAGCGTTTGAATTGCCAAGGACTACCTAGCCATTTTCGGCCCGCACTGACCGATTGAGAACGTGGGTCGGGACGCCACTTGGCCGGCTGTCCGCTAAGCCGTGTTAGCTCGGGCTTGGGATCAAAGGTATCGATGTGGGATACCCCGCCGTCCATGAATAAAAAGATGATTCGTTTAGCCCGAGGTGCAAAATGAGTCTTGAAATTGGCCGGGTTGCCTGAAGTAGAGGGATCATTGGCATGAGCCGACTCTATCGTCCGAGTCACCAAATCAGTGAAGGCTAACCAACCAAATCCCAATGAGGCTCCACGCAGAAAAGCTCGTCGATTCGCGAATGGAGCGACACGCTCTGGACAGCCTGAAGGCGCACCGGACAGTCCCGCTGCCTGAGCAGCCTGACGCCTTCTAGCGAACATAGATGAACTCCTTTAAATTAAAGACTGCATGCGCGGCATCTTGCCAGACCAAGGGCTGCGCCAGCAAATCTCCTGACAACCCACGCATTTCAGCACTCTGCCGGATCAAGCGTGAAAGCGCATCCACCTGGGCTGTCGTGCCTTGCCTTCCCAACGAACGTGTAATCATCTTTTCGGCTCGCTGCTCGATCGACTGAGCGCCATCAGTTACTAGTATCGTGCTCCAATGCCTAGCCAGTTCAATCACCATCGGATCATTCAGCATTGCCAACGCTTGATCGGGAGTGTTGGTGACATCGCGTCGCCCCATGGTCTGCTTGGGAATCGGCTGATTGAACAACGCCAGAAACCTGGGAGGTTCCATCAGCGTCATTTCTAAATAGATGCTACGACGCCCCTGTCCATCCAGCGGCCCCTTAAAAAGTCGCTTCTGCGAATCTTCCGCCGTCCGATAGGGCTCGATCGGTGGACCAAATAGCGTTGTGTCTAACCTACCCGAAACGGACAGCAGCGAATCACGAATCGCTTCAGCATCCAGTCGCCTCAAGGGCATGAAGTGCCACAAGCGATTCTCTGGATCTTGCTGTAAAGCCAACAACTCGGGCCGGCTGGATTGTCTCCAAGTGGCGGATGTGACCAAACGCTGAATCAAGCGTTTTGTCGACCAACCATCAGCCATGAATTGTGCGGCCAGATAGTCAAGCAACTCGGGATGACTAGGCTGTTCTCCTAAGTGCACAAAGTCGTCGGTCGTGCGCACCAAACCTGCTCCAAACAGATAATGCCAGACGCGATTGACATAAACGCGAGCCACTAAAGGATTTTCGGAACTGACCAATTGCCGCGCCCAGTGCAATCGACCACTCACATCTGCTTCGGCACTCGCATCTGAAACATCAAAGTTCAGCAGACGAGTGCGACCGCGTGGAACCATTTCTCCAAGATCGGTGTAGACACCTCGAATGGCTATTCGTTCATCCCTGCCCTCGTCCCACTGCGCCATGGACCCCACCGTGCGATCGGGCCTTAATTCCCGCTCTTGGTTACGGTAACGATCGACTAACTGAGTCAGTTCGTCATCGCCTGAAAGTTGCGCTGGAAGTAGGCCAGCACGAAGAGCATCATTTAGCAAATACACATCGTCCGCAGTACATATCTGGTCGTTCCAGCGCAGCGCTGCATCGTGTACCAGCCTCGTTAGTCGCTCGGCCCAGTCCGTTTCGACTGAGTGTTGATCAAACAACGGCGAGAATCGTCGCAAATCGTCTTGCGGCTCTTTGCCAGGTTCATGCTGATAAACCTTGGAAACTCCAAACCAAGACCGCTCATCGTCCAGTTCAGACTCTTTGACACCTCCATAACCGACGCGAGGAGGAAAATAGTTGTTCAGCGACTTGGTGGCCAGCTCCAGGTAGACCCGTCGTGGGGACTTGTCGACCGTGCCCTCCAACGAGTCGAAATTGCCGCCTGTGAGTGTCTGCCATTGCGGATACGCTTGACTAGGAAACTGAAGTCGCTCGGGATTGATTGCGCGATCAACAATAAACGACAGCGAGGCAAACTTGCCAGACACCATCTGCATCGAGAAGGTAATGGGCTTAGTTGGATCCAATTGAGGGCTTTGAAGCGAACCTGCAAGTCGCGGCGACCAGACGTGTGAGTAACGCCCAGCGGGTAGCAAATGAAGCAATGCCAACGGACCTTCGTCGGCGACCACCAATTCACCATCGCCAACCAATCCATACTGCATTCCCAAACCTTCCCAGCGCCAACCCATGGCCAATTGGGAAGTGGCGAAATCAGCTAATACATTCAGATTACTTTGATTAGCTGCTTGGCGCTGCCCAGTCTGGTGGTGAAATTCCTCTGCGGAGATCGGCAAGCCCAGGGATCGCTTCCAGAATTCAACAATAGTCTCGGGAAAGGTCGCCGAAGGTTGCTGATCGGCAGGGATCGATCGCAGCTTGTCAACCATGCCTCCCGATTGCTGGGGCTCGGTTGCGCGAAGCCAACGCTGAGCCAATGCGCTGCGCAGTTCAGCTTTGATCTCACGCAACTGCGCGATGATGTCCTGATTTGTGTCAACTGCATCGATGGGACGAGCGCTATATCGAGCGCTCATCAACATTCCTGCCAGCGAATAGTAATCGCGTTGTTCAATGGCATCCAGTTTGTGATCGTGACACTGGGCGCAGGCCAGGGTGGCTCCTAGAAAAGACTTGCCTAGTGTGTCGATCATGTTGGCCACCGCCTCCTGAGATATCCCCTCGAGCGCGGCATTGTCTCCGTGGCGTCGTTCGCCCATCCGTAGCATCATTGGCCCTATCAACGATTCGTTCACGCCCGACTGCGCATCAACTCGCGGTGGCATCAGATCACCGGCGATCTGTTCCAGGACGAATTGCTGATAGGAAATGTCTGAATTGAATGCTCGAATCAAGTAATCTCGATATCGCCAAGCATTCTTGACTGGAACATCCCATTCGTAGCCGTGTGTATCGGTGTAGTGAATAACATCCATCCAGTGTCTGGCCCAGCGCTCACCGAAATGCGGACTATGAAGCAGCTTACTGACCAGAGTTTCATAAGCGTCTGCAGAATCATCGCTCAGGTAGCCATGGATCAATTCTGTAGAAGGCGGCAGCCCGGTTAGAGCGAAGCTGAGCCGTCTGACCAGAACGTGCCGGTCGGCTTCCTCTGCCGGTCGCAGATTTTCATCGTGCAATTTAGCCAAAACAAATCGGTCAACATCGTTTCGACACCACTGGCTGGATTCGCCTTGGTCAGCGGTCGTAGAATCTTGGGTAAGGCCGACAGAATCAAGGTTGCTCACTTCCAGACTTGGAATCGACACGGGTTGGATCGGTTTGAGACTCCACCAATCCAGCCGCTGCTGGTATTGGGCTTCCCATAAGTCAGCTTTATCAGGGAAATTGACCTGACCCTCGCGTGGATCGACTGCACCGTCTTGAATCCATTGTGTCAGATCTTGGACAATTGACTCTGGAAGCCTAGGCTGTTTGGGAGGCATCGCCGAAGATCCTTCGGCATGGCGAATAGAAAGTAGCAGCGGACTTCGCTCCGGGTCACCAGGCACAATTGCCGGCTGCCCAGAGTCTCCGCCCAATTGCCAGCCGGATTTCAGATCCAGTCGTAAACCGCCCTCGACTTGATCTGCCTGCTCGCTATGACACTGATAACAGTGCTGGATCAATACAGGTCGG
>DAIRSD010000046.1:0-920 GCA_036804625.1 Aureliella sp.
GGGCTGGATGTGTTGGCTTATATTTGTGGTTCTGCCATGCCCTATCTGGGATGGTGCCGTGCAAAGCACTAACTGTCACTACCCAGACGTGTTGGAACGCGTTTGGGGCCACTGGGAACCCTTTTTGGTTCGGAGAAAAAACATGTTAAGAAAATTGATGATGGGCACCCTGATCGCTGGTTTGGTTGGCGTCGGCATGACAGCTTTAGGTGTATGGAGCTACGTTCGCACGGGAGTGAATGTTGCCGGCCAGACAGTGCGAGAGAATGTACCGCTGGATTGGGAGATTAAGCGGGCTCGACAGATGATCGAGGATTTGAAGCCAGAAATCGCCAAAAATATGCAGGTGGTTGCCAAGGAAGAGGTTAGCGTTCAGCGGTTGAGCCAGGAAATCACCACCAAGCAGAGTTTGCTGACCAAGGGCCGCGAGGACATTTTGCGGCTTAAGGATGACCTGAAGAGTGGCGCGGCTCGATTCGTGTATGCCGGTCGCCACTACACTCAGGAGCAGGTTAAGGACGATGTGGCTAACCGGTTCAAGCAATTCCAGGTACACGAACAAACCATGCAAAAGTTGAATCAAATTCTGGTGGCTCGTGAGAAGAACCTGGATGCGGCCCGACGCAAATTGGATGAAATGTTGGCAGCCAAACGGGAACTGGAAGTGGAAATCGAAAACTTGCAGGCTCGCATGACCATGGTTCAAGTAGCTCAGACCAGCAACCCAATATCCTTAGATGATAGTCACTTGAGTGGCACACGGCGTTTGCTGGACGAAATCAGCACTCGGATCGATGTCGCCGAACGAATGGCTGCTAGCGAAGGTGCCTTGGAAGGTAGTATTCCGCTGGAAGAGGTAACCACCAGCGACGTCCTGCAAGAGCTCACTGCCTACTTCGGCGAGGGCCGCGCAGAAGTGG
>DAIRSD010000046.1:930-16320 GCA_036804625.1 Aureliella sp.
GAAGCTTTGGTCAGTGCTCAAGCACTTTAGGCTAAGCAATGTTCCATCGTCTCCTCTCCACCGTCTAATGCGGTGGAGGGGATAAAAAGCTTGCCGATGCCGGTCGACAGCGACAGAAGGTGAGTACAATGGGGTATCGGCGATCAGCAAAAAAAGCGGAACGTCGACACCCTTTTTGAGTTAGTAGGGACTATCATGAACTCGAATTTGAATTCAAATTTGTCGGCCTTGTCCAATACTTGTCACTACAAACAATCGACCAGTTCGGCTCTGGAGTCGGATTTGAATCGCAAGGCACCTAGAATTCTTTGGATCGATGGAGTGGGCGGATACCTTCTGATCGATCGCGACCAAGTGCTGATCGGTCAGGCGACGGCCGGATGTCTGGTGGATATCGGAATTGTTGGAGTTCTAAGTCGCCAAGCGGCCGTCATCCGGCGGAGCCATGCGGATTACCTTATCGAACCCATGCAGGAGACATTTTTGGATGGCGTTCTGATCACACAGCCCCAGTTGTTGCGCTCGGGAGCCCAGATGCAATGGGGATCGCGCGTCAAGTTGCAGTTGATCAAGCCACACCCTCTGAGTTCGACGGCCAGGTTGAATCTGACCAGTCACCACCGTTTTCAACCGCGAGTTGATGGAGTGTTGCTGCTGGCCGATTCATGTATCCTGGGGCCTGGACCGAACTGCCACGTACATTGCCCACAATGGGGGCAGGATCTTCTGATGTTCAGCCACGCCGGGCAGTGGTACTTTAGGACGATGGGGGAAGTTGAAGTGGACGGCCAGACCCAGCAAGGCCAAATCCCTATCAGGGCAGGCATGCGGATGCGAGGATTGGATTTTTCGTTGTCTGTCGAGTAGGCTAAAAAAATGGGATGTGCGCCCTATTGAGTCGTAGATTTAGCCATAGAAAACACACATAATTTTCCAAGAAAGCACTAGCTTCCGCGAATAGCTGCCTAGCAACATACCAAAACCACCCATCTGCGTATGCGGATGACTAAGGAGCTGAGCGATGTTTGGGATACTGTGCCTGGAACGAAACAAGAGATCGTCGATTGTCGAAACGGTTCTTCCAACGGTTGCTCTGCCGCCTAACCGAGATGCCAATATGAAATTCAGATATGCCAGTGGCGATCAGCCCCTAAGTGGCTTTACCATCAAGCGAGGCGTAGGCGTAGGGGGCTTTGGCGAAGTCTATTTTGCGCTTAGCGATTCAGGCAAAGAGGTCGCACTAAAGCAGATTCAGCGCAATCTGGACATCGAAGTGCGCGGTGTGCGCCAGTGCATGAACTTGAAGCACCCCAATCTGATCGCCCTGTTTGACGTCCGGTTTGATGCCAACGAGCAAGGCTGGATCGTCATGGAATACGTCTCTGGGCCAAGTCTGAAGGATGTGATCGATGCACATCCCAACGGGGTGCCGCGAGAAGAGCTGATGCGATGGTTTGGACAGATGGCGGCGGGTGGCGCCTATCTGCACGAGCATGGTATCGTTCACCGTGACTTGAAGCCAGCCAATCTGTTTGAAGATGAAGGCCTCGTTAAGATCGGTGATTATGGCCTGTCCAAGTTTATCTCCAGTTCGCGTCGCGGTGGTCAGACCGAAAGCGTTGGCACCTTCCATTACATGGCACCTGAGATCGGCAAAGGTGAATATGGGAAGGAGATCGATATCTATGCACTGGGAATCATCCTGTACGAACTTGCCACGGGGACAGTGCCCTTTGATGGCGAGAGCAGCCAAGAGATCATCATGAAGCACCTGACTGCCACGCCTGATCTGTCCGCAGTGCCGTCGCCGCTTCGCGATGTAATTGCCTGCGCCCTGGCCAAGAACCCAACCTCCAGATTTCGTGATGTTCGAGACATGCTGCGGCCGCTGGGATTGGGAATTGATGATCATGGCATGCTGGTGCAAGGCGTGTCAGCGACAGTTCCTCCTGTGGTGCCTCAGGCCGCCGCACCTAGCCCTGCGCCAACATTTGCCAACGCTCAATCGCAGGCCGCTCGCTGGCTTGCCATGGATCCAGCGTTGGCGGCCAATCCGATCGGAGGTGCGGGCACTTATAGTGGGCCTGTAGATCAGATTGCCCATGCGGCTTACTATCAGGAGCCGCTAGCGCGAGCCGCTCGAAGCTTGTTCCTGTCGATCAATCAATGGTACAGCCGAGATTTAAGCAGCCAGTCTCGTACCGTCGTCATCATTGCCGGGGCCATAGCCCTTCTAATGAACTTGGGGTGGATCATACCACTGGTCACGTTTGGACTGATGGTTTACGTGCCTTACTATGTCATCTGGTGGTTTCTTTACAGCCCGCCCAAGTCGCACCGGCAAGGACATCAAAACGGCTGGGGAACCGGAATGCCACAGCCACACCCGCTTGCCCAAATGAGGCAGGCCGCTCCAGCGACACCAACTCCGGTTCAGGCCAGACCCAATCCTAGAATGCAATCGCGACCCAAGCCTATGAGCGTACGGCAGTGGAAGCTGGCCAAACGTCATCAACTAGCACGAACAACCACGCGAAGTCTTTGGGCACAAATCACCGGCAGTTGGCTAATAGCCGCGATGGTGATTTGCGTATTTGCCTTTTTGGCTGGCGTTCTAACACTCAGCAATCAATCTCCTCTGCAACCCGCTCTTGCAGCCATGATTTGGACTGCGATCGTGTCGTTAATGGCGGCTTCTGTAGTCATTGGATTGGGCAAGCACTGGCAAACCCGCGAAGGTGATTGGCCGCTACGCAGTTTCGTTCAGTTGACCAGCGGCTTTGCAGTCGGTGGAGTAGCCTATTTGTTAGCAGGCTACTTGCTGGTATGGCCCACGCTGTCACCTGAGCTTTCTGATGCAGGCCAAGCGGTGCCGGCAAGCTGGGCGCAATCGGTCGCGCTGCCGACGCCGGCATCGATTGGACATTGGGCAGCGTTTACCGATGGCAACGACATGTTGCTGCCAGCCTACTTGGCCTACTTCCCTTTATTGATGGGGCTGGTGGGCTGGTGGAGGCAAGTAGATCCGCTACGCCGGAGTCGATTTAGCGTTTGGGCGGTTATTTGGAGCATGATTGTTGCGAGTCTGCTCCAGTGGTTGGTACCTTTTCCGCAACCGTGGTGCGCATTGATGGCTGGCGGCATGAGCATCGCTATCCAACTTGCTAGCCCTTGGATTGACTCTGACGAGCGTCTTTCAATCCCAGAGTCCGCGCCCCAGTACTCGTAGTGCCCCCAGTAGTACTTTTTCCCGTCAAGGAATCTGTGATATGACTAACGAAGCCAAGAATCCGAATCATGAAAATTCGCGTATCTTTTCCGGCGATCCGATTTGCAAGACGGAATCCTGGCGTGAAGAATTTCGTCTATGGGGGCAGATTGCTGCGTGCTTCTTGGCACTGATCTTCTTATCGCCTTTGACGATCAAAATTGCGGTTGGCCAAACCGCTATTGATGTGTCGATAGAAATTGCAAGCGAAGCACAACCTGCCGTCGCAGAAGAATCGACTGCGGTTGAAGAGGAGGTAGCAGATGCAGCGCCGCAGGTGCGAGCCGAGGTGGAATCCGACGATGCCGCCGCTCTAGCTAAAACCAGTGAAGTGCTGGCCACTTCAGATGTGGACGCTGCGCCCACCAAGGATTCGGCCGAAGTGCATCCATTGTCGGTCGAGCCATCGCGACAACTGCTACCCAGAGACCGACCCGAATGGATCAGCGCCCAGCCCGATTATCAGTCGGATGTTCACCAGTTTGTTGTCGCATCGATTCCAACCTCCGATCAGTCGGAAGTAGAAGCCAGTTTAGATGCAGCGGTGGTGGAACATGTAGATGCCTACCTGCGAGAACTGTTCTCACAAGCCTCTGGAGCGGGAGTCGATCTGGAGCAACTTCCATCGGAGTTCATTCGTACCAATTCGATTGACGACTCCAAGAGCTATTTGACACCTATAGAAACCGCTGCTGGGCCGCTATATCAAAAATGGGTGATGGTTCAGGTCACTCCCGAGCAGCGTGCCTATTTGCGAGGCTGGTATGGACAGCAGATCCAGCGAAAGCGATTGGTGCCGTTGGGAATAGGCCTGATTACCCTGCTGACCTGCATTGGCCTATCGAGTCTTTTCCTGAAGAGACATTCGGGCCAATCCAACGAAGTATCACCCGTGGCGCAGGCAAAGCATCGCCGGCGTTGTCAATTCTTCCCAGGGAAGTTTGCGGTTGTAGCCGCTGTGGTTATCACCATTTTGGTAGCCGGTCGGTTGTCTTCTCTGGGCAATCATAAGCCCAGTCCAAGCCGAACTTCGCACACTCGCTCGGTGGGTGGAAATGCGATTCACCAAGTGCAGCGGCGGATAGAACACCAGTCCGACCATCTGTCGCGAAAGCAAAAAATGGCGATGGAGCGAGTCAAGCATCAAGTCGAACGTAGCGTACAGCGAGTAAAGCAGCGGCTTGACCACGTGAAGTCCTGCTGTCCCGACTGATCCATCAAGCCATGCTGCTTTGGGAGCTGTCCTTTGTTGTGAGATCTTCTATTTTTCCGAGAATTTGCTGCCCGGTGGATCACGATACTCAGAAAACGGAATGACTAGCAGCGGTCCAAGATTAGAGTTTTCTGCTGGGTCTGGGTAGGTGTCTATGCCGTAGATCAGCTTTTGACGATCCAATGTCGAAAACGTCCCGAACAGACGATCCCAAACCGAAAAAATGTTGCCGTAGTTGCTATCGGTATAAGGCTGGGTGTAATGGTGGTGTACGTGGTGCATATCGGGCGTGACGATCAACCAGCTAAGCAGTCGATCAAGTTTCACAGGCAATCCGATATTGGCGTGATTGAACTGTGACAGCACTACCGACATCGATTGGTATAGCATCACCATCCACATCGGCGCACCAGCAATCAAAACAGCGACGGTGGTGAAAACGAATCGGATCACGCTCTCTCCAGGATGATGCCGATTTGCGGTCGTGGTATCTACGTTCGTGTCAGTGTGATGAATCAGATGGAATCGCCACATCCATTTGATTTTGTGTTCGACAAAGTGCGGCGTGTAGGCACCGATCAGATCCAGAAGCAACAAGCCCACCAACATGTGGAGGACAGCGGGCATCGTAGGCAGCCAATGCAAAATTCCAAACTGCGACGCCTGCGCCCAATCTGCCCCTTTGACCATGGTAAATGCCAGAAGGAAATTGATCAGGATGGTCGTGAAAGTGAAGAAGATGTTCACTCCAGCGTGCCGCCACTTGCGGTACCGCATTTGGTAAAGTGGAAAAGCGCTCTCCAGCAGCCAGAAAAACGTGATCCCTCCTACCAAGATCAATGTTCGATGCAAAGGCGGAATCGTGTTGAAATAGTCGATTAATGTTTGCATAGTTGTTGCAAGTTTGTAAAGCGAGAGTAAAACCGATCGTACTCAATGCTGCTGCATTCTGACGCCCCGTCCCCAGAAAATCAAGCTGACGTTCCGGCAAACGTTGGCAACGCGACATTCTGGAATAGAGCCCGCTTCCTATCCAGTGGTAGTCTCAAAGCGGTTGGTCGGTTCAGTTTTTCCATATCCGGCATCGAGTTGTAGCAGTGTACATCCTTACCGCTTGTTGGAGTTTACCCATACCGGAATCCCCCCCGATAGCACCCCAGGGACGCCAATTGGTCAGGCGGGAAAGAAAACTTGTTACATAGTCCACCCAAATGTCGGTTATGGGACGTGGACGGCAAGGGATACTTCTTTGAAATAAGGTTATTGGGCCTTTATTTTACCCTGCGGACAATTACAATCCAAAATCCTTGTTTCATTCGACATGGATTGACCTAAGAACCTTGGCTGCCTGGCCCGTTTGAACCCAGTACCGGCAGTTTCACCTCGATTCACTATTCAGTACACAGAGAGAACACTTGGCATGGGTGGTAAGCCTACTACGACTCTTACTTTTCCTGAACCGAACATTGCACTGATCACTTTGGACAACCCAGAGCGAAGTGCAAATATCTTATCGCAGCCGACGCTCAAAGAATTGGAAGAGCATTTTGATGCGCTGGAGCAGCGAACCGATGTTCATGGTCTAATTTTGTGCTCGGGCAAGCCCGGCATGTTTATCGCCGGAGCTGACATTGCCGAATTTGTCGCATCGATGGACCAGCCTGGCGACGTTATGGCTGGGGCAGAGGCTATGTGTCGTCGTGGCCAGAAATTGTTCTCGCGACTTTCGACCATGCCATTTGTGACCATAGCGGCCATCGATGGGGTGTGTGTCGGCGGTGGAGCCGAGCTGTCACTGTGGTGCGACAGGCGAATCGCGTCCAACGGACCAAGAGCCGAAATTGGCCTTCCAGAAGTCAAAATTGGCATCATTCCGGGCTGGGGTGGAACCGTCAGGTTACCTCGAATTGCCGGTTTGGCCAACGCTATCGAAGTCATTACCAGCGGAGAGCCCGTTCGCGCCCCTGACGCGATGAAGTTGGGTATTTTCAGCGCCGTGGTGGACAGCAGTAAACTTCTGGAATCTGCCATAAGCCTGGCAAAATTAGAGCATCAGCAAGGGCAATACAAGAAGGATCGTCTGCGTTGGCAGCAACCTGTGGTACTGTCTGAAACGGAGATGACATTCCTGAAAATTACCGCTTCAGCCATGATTTCCCAGCAGACCCAAGGGAACTACCCCGCACCGATGGTAGCTTTGGAGACGATGCTGAAGACGGCCAGCATGGGTCCCGAGGCGGCTTGTGAGGTAGAAGCCAAAGGGCTGGCCAAGCTGTTTGGTGGTGAAGTCAACCGGGCATTGATCAATGTCTTCTTCGTAACGGATCGCAACAAGAAGGATCAGGGATCAGCCACTGGTCAGGCACCTGCCAAAATTCAGACCGTTGGAGTCATTGGCGCAGGGATCATGGGCTCGGGAATTGCCGGAGCCCATCTAAAGCGGAAATTGAACGTATTCTTGTCCGATGCGTCGGCGGAGGCCCTTGGCCGAGGTGTTCGAGGAACGCTGGAAGAGGTCGCCTTTGACCGCGTTTCCAAGTCTGCGGATTCCAAGAAGTTGCTTGAATTTGCACCGCATCTGAAATCCACAAGCGACCTGGCAGAGCTGGCAGATTGCGATCTGGTGATCGAGGCTGTCATCGAAAAGAAAGACGTCAAGACGCAACTGTTCGCACAGCTTGAATCGATTTTGCGACCCGATGCCATTCTGGCTACCAACACGTCCACAATACCGATCACTGAACTGGCCAAGGGGCTGAAGCATCCTGGCCGATTTTGTGGGATTCACTACTTTAACCCGGTTCGGCGAATGATGCTGGTCGAGGTGATTCGGGGACCTCAGACTTCGGAAAGTACCATCGCAGCGGCGGTTTCGCATGTTAAGAAGCTAGGTATGTTTCCGGTTGTGGGTGAAGATGGACCTGGATTTTTGGTCAATCGGCTGCTTTTCCCTTACATGAACGAGGCTCTGGTACTGTTGGCCGAGGGCGTTCCCATGGAGGCGATTGACAAGGCGGCCAAGAAATTCGGGTTACCCATGGGGCCAATTGAACTGCACGATATGGTGGGGTTGGATACCGCACTTTATGCAGGTGGCGTGATGAAAGCCGCACTACCCCATCGCATGGTGGAATCCCCGATTCTAAATGCATTGGTGCAGGCCGGACGATTTGGCAATAAGTCTGGACAAGGGTTCTATTCCTACAAGAATAAGAAGGGGAAGCGAACCACAGATCCAGAAGTTCAGATGTTGATCAAGCCATGGATCACTGGTTCGGGCAGCGAGCTAAACGGTGATGCCTTGGCGACTCGCTTGTTGATGCCCATGCTGCTTGAGGCGACTGACGTATTGGCGGCAGGTATCGTCAAAGATGCACGCGACGTAGACTTGGGTTTGATTTATGGCATCGGATTTCCTCCATTTAAGGGCGGATTGATGTTCTGGGCGGACCGTCAGGGGCTTGGGAAAATCAAGAGTATGCTAGAGCCCTTGGCGTCACTCGGGCCACGTTTTCAGCCTACCAAGTACCTGAGCGATTTAGCTGCCAGCGGTGGCTCGTTCTATCGTCCAACCCAAGCATAAGTACCCCAAAGGAGAAGTCCTCAGATGAAGAACGCAGTAGTTATCGATGCAGTTCGCACACCAGTTGGCCGCGCACATCCAGATCGCGGCGTTTACCGTCATACTCGAAGCGACGATTTGGCCTCGGCCTGCGTCCAGGCTTTGCTCGAGCGCACTCAGATCGACCCACAGCAGATCGAAGACTTGGTCATGGGTAACACTCAGCAGACTCTAGAGCAGGGCATGAACGTCGCTCGTGCCGTGGGTTTGATGTCAGGTCTAAACGTTGCCACCGGTGGTACCACGGTCAATCGCTTGTGTGGTAGCAGTTTGCAGGCAATCAATCAAGCTTCACACGCAATTGCTGCGGGCGCTGAAGATGTGCATATCGTTGGCGGATTGGAACACATGCAGCATGTATCGATGATGCATGCGGTGGATATCAACCCAAAGCTGTTTCGTGCCACCTCGAAGGGGGCCATGATGATGGGGATCACCGCTGAATTCTTGGCCCAGACGCTGGGGATTAGTCGCAAGGATCAGGACGAATTCGCGTGTGCAAGTCATCATAAGGCTGCTCGTGCCGAAGAGCAAAATAAATTTGATCGTGAGCGCATCGAAATCTATGGTCATGACGAGGAAGGGAACTTGATCCTTCTGGATCATGACCAGTGTGTCAGAGCCGATACAAGCATGGAAGTCCTGGCTGGATTGGACCCGGCCTTCATGCCCAAGGTCGGCACGGTAACGGCCGGAAACAGTTCGCCGCTGAACGACGGTGCAGCCGCCATGTTGATCATGTCTGGAGACAAGGCGAAAGAACTGGGTCTGAAGCCGATGGCCAGAGTGGTCGCCTCAGCCGTGGTCGGGGTGGACCCCTGCGTGATGGGGTCGGGGCCTGTTCCTGCCACTGAAAAAGCGCTCAAGCGAGCCGGTTTGCAACTGTCGGATATCGGTTTGATCGAACTGAACGAAGCTTTTGCCGCTCAAGCGCTCTACTGTGTTCGCAAGTTGGGAATGGACTTGAACAAGGTCAATGTGAACGGTGGAGCCATCGCGATTGGGCATCCGCTGGGTGCCAGTGGTGCCCGTATCGCAACGACCTTGCTGCATACGATGCAGCGAGATCAGGTCCAGTTCGGACTAGCAACGATGTGTATCGGGGTTGGCCAAGGAATTGCCACGATTTTTGAGTTAGTGTCCTAGTGTGTATTGCATTTTTGGCGGGGGTGGCCTCCAAAGCCATGCCCCGTTTTTCCTCAAACCATTTTGAAAACCTGTAAGCTGAAGGGGATTGTCATGTCAACCGAACTCAAGCCGCCCAAAGATTCATCGAAACCTGTGGACTCATTTGCCGAAATGGCGCTCAAGCTGGGGGGCAAGAGCGATGACGAGGCCAGACGAACCGGAGCCATCGACCGCGCCGACGATCAAGTGGAGGACATGTTCAAGCCGCAGTATCAAACGGTCAATAGTCCAGCTCACCGCGCCGTTTGGGACCGTGGTGTCCCTGTGGACTTGTTCCGTAGCAAGGAGTTCACCACTCCAGCCGATATTCAACAGGTGATGGATCGGTCCATTGATACCGTTAAGAATCACCATAATTCTGGGACACTACTGGACGAGCGTGGTAAAATCCGTGACCAAGTTCTCGACGAACTGGGCGGAGTCGGATACTGGGGCTTGCTGGTTGGCAAGCAGTACGGTGGTTCAGGTGCCCCTTTCCGCAGTTTCGCTCCATTCTTGACTCGGATGGCTCAGGTCAATCCGACAATTGGTGGTCTGGCCTCGGTACACGGCTGCATTGGAGCTGTCGACCCGGTGAATACCTTCGGAAATGAGGAGCAGAAGCGTCGCCTGTTGCCGGAATTGGCCAGCGGCCGCCGCCTGTCCGCATTCGCACTAACGGAACCAGGTGCCGGTTCGGATTTGACGGCTCTGAAGACTCGTGCCAAGCTGGATGGCGATCATTACGTGGTCAACGGCGAGAAGCTGTTTATCACCAACGTTGTGCCAGGCCGCTTAGTTGGCCTAGTGTGCATGATCGAAGACCAGCCTGCCGTGCTGATCGTGGATCTACCTAAGCAGGAAAACGAGAACTTCCAGCTTCGCAAGTATGGGCTGTATGCTTTGAAGCAGACCTTCAATCAAGGCATCATCTTCAAGGACTTCCGAGTACCTAAGGAGAATCTGCTGCACGTAGAGCGCGGCAACGGCCTAACAATCGCCTACCATGGTCTAAACCTTGGTCGTATCGCGCTGTGCGCTGGTGCTGCCGGTGTGATGCGAGGGATGATGGCCAGCATGGTTCCTTGGGCTCATTACCGAGTTACCTACGCAGAAAAAATTGCCAAGCGAGAATTGGTTCGCCGTCGACTCAGTCGGATGGCTGGTATGATCGTGGCTTCTGACGCGCTGGTTAGCTGGTGTTCAGACCTGATCGATCAGGGCTACCGAGGTGAAATGGAATGTATCGTAGCCAAGATTTTTGGCTCCGAGTTTCAGAAAGAGGCGGCTATCGAACTATTCATGAAGACTCACGGCGGGCGATCGTTCTTGCACGGACACCTGTTTGGTGATAATGTGCATGAATTCTTGGCTCCTTGTATTTACGAAGGGGAAGGCGAGATGCTGGGCATGGCCTTCTTTAAGTCGCTGGTGAAGCATCACGGAACTCAGTTCTTCGAGCCTGTGGGCAAGGCGTTGCATGCAGCCGGTATTCGCAATATGAATCCTGCCAATCCGGCTCACCTGTGGGCTCTTCGCGGAGTCATGGCTCCTTACGCCAAGTGGGTAGCCGGACGCTCGCTTTCTAGAATACCTAGACCTGAACTGCCATCGATGCCTGCTCGCCTGCGTAATCACGCAGAATTCGCCTGCATGGCGCTTCAGAAGGCGGCTCTAGAAACCGATAGCCTGATGCGTAAGCACCAATTGAAGCTGGCTGATCGTCAGTGTCAAATGTCAGAATTGTCGCTGCGTATTCAGTCGATGATCGTTGTGTTGTGTACGAGCTTGTATGCGTCGCGTCAGAACGAAATCGTCCAGGAAGCCGCCAATGTCTTCTGCGCCACGACGATTCGTCAGTACACTGGGAAGCGACTCGGCGACAGCGACTACCGAGCCCTAAACAAGCTGGGAGAGACCCTGGTCGACGGCGGTTGGAAGAACTTTGCGACCGAAGCTCCCGATGAGATTTTGATGCAGTACTAGCAATCACAGATCGAATCGTATTGAAAAAATCAGGCTCCGCCAAGTTCAACTTGGCGGAGCCTTCTGCTTTGGCAGTGAAGCACGTTGGTCCTACTTGTGCAAGCGACGTCGAATGGCTTCAACGGGCAAAGGGGTAATCGTTGGCGTAGCGATTAGGTCGGTCTTCAGGAGTTCGTTGGGACCGTTGGCCTCCTCCGAACTCGAATACTGGACAATGTAGGCTCCAATTTGCAGGTAGTTCTCCTGATAAACGGGTGGCCAGAAAGCTTCACCTCGGCTTGAAAGAGTTTTAGCCAGCAAGCGAGTCGCACGTCCACTGAAGCCGCTTAACACCATCTCCAGTCGACCTAGGGATTCACGGTAGATGTAGAATACTAGAGCGGTGTCCTGGCCACCTGCAAACGCCCACTTCCCATCAGCTTGTTCGTAATAGATGCCTGGCTGATTGGCCGGTTCTTGTTTGCTCAACCGTATTCCTGCTGATACGCAGGCCGGTCTTGGATCGGAATCGCGGTACCTGAGAAAGAAGGGGACAGAGCGCTGATCAGCGGTAGTCACATCGTCTTCCGACTTAAAGGGCTCCGCATGAAACGTATCTGCTATCACCATTTCGACCACAGGGTTGCTCTTGACGCTACCCAGGCAAATCATCGCTTTGTCACCCGAAGTGGCTGTAAAGTCGTTGTGAATCTGTTTGGAGTACGCACATGCCTCTTCATTGTCCGTGTGCCCTGGGCTCCAAACTAAGGTCTGCTTGAGTGCTTCGGGACCTGAGACCGTGTCACGACCACCCTCCTGAGAGTGAGTTAGATTTCCCGTACCGCCCAACGTGCTGACTCCGTTCAGTACAGCGCCCATCAAAACAGCGTCTGAAGCAACCACCCAGGCTGCATCAAGCGATTCAGGCTCTGGGCGACGCACCCCTACACAGATCTCTAACTTACGCCGCCTTGCCAATAGTTCCCAAAAATGCTCGGACTTGACCGCAAACAACGCGCCCGGTAACTGCTCGGCTGTCGCGTAACCGTGCTCGACCAAGTAATCGCACAGACGGCTCAAGGCATCTAACGGAATATATTTGGCTTCATTCTTCAGAAGTGATGCAACCTGATGGCGGTCCAGCCCTGTGTACTCGACAATCGCCTTGATCGTACCCGGACGCTTACGCCGGTCGGGAGTGTGCCCCAGTAGTTCTGCCAGTCGAAATTCGTATCGCATGGTAGCTCGCAGTATCTTTTAGAAGGGTTAGTTAAATTGCAATGCAACCTAAGTTTCACGTTGTAGTGTAAGAATACTTCCCCTTGCACGGAAATACTAGCGAACCACGGTCAAAATTCGAGAGAATTTTCAAAAAAGTGTAAATTTACGTTTACACTTCCTGCTGTTGTCAAGAATTGCGTGCTTTCTCTATCTTTTAGCCCCCCAAGATCCTTGCCAACAAGGTTTTTGCCTGGGCACCGCTAGTTGTGCCTTCTACGACAGATCTACCGCCACGAAATAGGGTGATCTGATGATCGGGCAGCTTCAGCCTAACAAAAAAGGCGTTCACCTGAACTTGGCCAAGACCGGCCAAGCGGTCCGCCAAGCTAGCCAAGTCGTGGAAGCCGGCTGCCGAATCCGGTTGCATGATTTGAACCGCGTTCTTACCGCACATCACTACGCACTCAGAACGGATCGTTCCTTCTAAAAATGGAAATTGACGCTTAGCGCACGTCGGACAATCCGGTGACTGTCGCAAGTTCATCAGCCGACATTCGGTGTCCCAAGTGTCTAAAACGATCAGCCGTTGAGACAAAGAATGTTCGTTGCCGCTAAGGATCTTTAGGGCCTCGACGGACTGCCAGCAAGCGATTAATCCAACAGCAGGCCCCAGCACACCGGCAAGATCGCAAGACTGGAGCGCTTCGGCAGGTGGCATTTCCGGTACCAAGCAGCGAAAGCAAGCGGTCTTTCCAGGCAGAATCGACATGACTTGACCGCTAGCGCCCAAACAACCTCCATGAATCCATGGAACATCGAAACGGACACAATAATCGTTGATCAAAAATCGCGTTTCAAAGTTGTCTGTACCATCCAAAATCAAGTCACATCCTTCCGCCAACAAGCGAATATTATCGCAAGTCAAATCGTCTACAACGGGCTGGATATCGATCGTCGAATTGATCTGATGAAGCACTTCAGCCGCAGCAACCGCCTTGGGCGAAGCCGAAAGTGCGTGGCTTTCGGTGAATAGCGTCTGTCGCTGTAAATTGGACAGTTCGACCCAATCGCGATCGACGATGCGAATCCGGCCCACTCCGGAACGCACAAGCCGTTCTGCGATCATCGATCCCAACGCGCCGCAACCAACCACCAGCACCGTCTTTTGACCAAGCTGAGACTGGCCAAGTATTCCCACTGGAGCAAACCTCTCCTGTCGCAAGTAGCGTGACGGCAGGTAGTCAGGATCTTCGGTGGAATCGGTATCGCTGCTCACGAAAGTCACCTCGGAGGGTTAAAATAATAATGACGATAGTGGGTGCGTATTGCCGGATTTGGCCATGCATGATGCCGGGAAGCCAATCAAGCAGTAGCGGGATTCGGGCAATCAGAACTTCCCGATCGTTGCCTGGAGCTTTCTGCCGGGTGAGGGTGTTGGACCATCCAGTATACTCGCACCACTCGATCGTGGGTCGACCAACGTGCGCTGGCAAGCGGAACCAGCTTTTCCTGGCTAACGGCAACTGAAAAGGCCATGAGCGGGAGATCTGGCTAGATCCATTGACCTGGCTGGGCGTCAATTGGTCGCACGGATCCATATCGCCTTTTCGCTTGCGGAATTTGAGGTTTAGACTAAACTGCCGGATCGTGAGGAGCAGGTGGACGTTTCAATAGCGTCGCCTTAGCACCGGATTCTTTTTTGCTTTCCAATCGAATAAGCAGACGTTTCTCTCCATTTGCGATGCGTTCGTGGGTGCGCCCGATCGCTGTTTGTCTGCTGCTTGTGCACGTTTTCTTGTCTCTGGGTATCTCGATCCCAGTGCCCAAGACCAAGGTCACTTCCGAACGTTTTCCTTGCGAGAACCGACCATGCGGCTGTTTCTCGGCAGCACACTGTTGGGACAAATGTTGTTGCCATACGGACGAAGAAAAGCTGGCTTGGGCAGAAAAAAATGGGGTTAAGCCGCCCGATTTTCTGGTAAAGCGAGTTGCCAAGTCTCGCACCAAGGCCAATCCCCAATTGGCAAGCTTGCAGCGATCCTGCTGTCAAAAACAATCCTGCTGCCAGCGCCGCACGTGTTGCCAACCACAAGCCCGCTGTCAGTGTTCACGGTGTTGCGAATCCTCAGTCGCGACCGTCAAAAAATGCTGTGCAAAAGGCAGCACCAACAAATCCCAGGCAGACAATGGCCGAGGGCAAGCATCGGCAACAAGGTTTCAGTTTCAAATTGTTATGTTGGATCCATCACTGCGATGTAAGGGAATCGAGTTAGCAGTGACGCTGTTCGGCGATACATGGATACCTCAAAAGTCGCTTGGTACCCAACCACCATGTCCAGTATGTATCCAGTGGCTGCTTCCGATTAATGTCAGCCGCAAGTCTATCGATCTGGATATCGAAGGCCCTGTCCCGAGGGATAGTCTAGCCTTTTCTTAAGCATCTCCATTGGCCTTACAGTGGGCGAGACTGCGCATAGGGGAGCCAATTTTTGGCATATCCATCTATGTGCAATTTCTCGCGTGGCTGTGTTGGTCAATGAACCCTCAACACTACGCGCTCGGTGAATGGCCTAGCGAACAATCGACGGCGCACTTTTCAGCTCTGGACACGGCTCCAATCGCGCTCAAGTGAGCGTGATGCACAGCCTGCTCCTCACAAAGTTGGCCAGACCGCGCCGCGTGGGCGCGATTTGGGCCGTGTGAGCTAAAGGTGTTGCCGTTGCACGGCCGCCTATTGACCATTCTTTAGTGATGTAACTATGTCAAATAGCCCGCAGGGATGCTGAGACTTCTATCGAAACCAGAAATTTTTTTGCAGATTCCCAACTTCAAATGAAAGGTGTTTTATGAATTTAAACGACAAAGATGCTCGGCAGGACCAACCCGAGCGACGGACGTTTATGACTCGATCTTTGGCGGCGGTGCTGGGAGGAA
>DAIRSD010000047.1:0-15882 GCA_036804625.1 Aureliella sp.
GGCCGGTTTGTCGCGCAAGAAATCGATCGACAGATAGAAAAATTTGCGCTTGCTACCTGAAGGAATCATGTTCTCAACAGCAGCGATAATGCCTTCGGGTTGCAGATCGCGGCTGCCCATGCCAAACGAGCCGGAGGACAGCAACGGTGCATCGTCAGGCTTCCCATAAGCTGCTAATTCTGGATAAGGCGGATTCTTGGGATCGCGTCCATTTTCGTGACAGCGGCTGATGGTGGCACGTACTTCGCGCATGATTGGCAGTTCGATCGCCAGCGGTTGATCCAATCGCTCCAGGATAGTTACGCCCTTCTTGCCTTTGATGATGTGACTCAGCAGGTCCGCAGGAAACGGTCGAAACATGACTAGATTAACTACGCCCACTTTCAAGCCGCGAGTCTGTCGCAGGTAGTCGGCTACTACTTCGGCATTGGGAATTAAACTGCCTTGACCAAGAATCAAGTATTCTGCATCGTCGCAACGGTAAGCTTCCACTCGCTCATACCTGCGACCCGTCAGCGCAAGGTACTCGTCCATGGCTTGCTGCACCAATTGCGGAATGTGGTCAAAGAAGAAGGGTCGCTGAGCCGCCACGCTTTGCATGTAGGAATCTTGATTTTGCACTACGCCGATCATCAGAGTATTGTCTACATCCCACAACTCGGGAATGCGCCGTCGCTGAGGTCCGTAGATCATTCGCTGGGCCGGTGTAGGCGTATCGATCAAGTCTTCGGGCCGTCCTAAAAATTCAGCGATCAACGCACGTTCAGGCACCATCACCGATTCGATCAAGTGGGTTGTCAAGAAACCATCCTGAGCGATCGCCCCTGGGGTCAACGACAGTTCAGCCGTGCGATGCGCAATCAGGTTCAAATCAGCTACCGATTGTCCGTCCTTGGCAAACAACTGAAAAAAGCCTGTATCATCAATGCAGTGGTAATCATCATGCCCAGCATGTACGTTCAGAGTGGCCTTAGTCATCGCGCGAGCGCCGATGTTTAAAACGTAGGTCAGCCGCTTGCCTACGGCCGCATATAGCGATTCGTGCATGTATGCGATACCCTGGCCAGAGGAAAAATTGATGGCACGCAGTCCAGACATAGATAGCCCAGCAGTTACTGCTGCGGCCGCATGCTCCCCTTCGGGCTCGATAAAAATCAGCGGGCGACCGGATATGTTCAAATGCCCCCGCGCCGTCTCTTCGGCCCAGTATTCACCCATTTGAGTTGAAGGCGTGATCGGATACGCTCCAGCCGCATCGCTGGCTTCTCTCTCACACAAGATGACAACCGTATTGCCATCAACTGCGGCCAATTTTCCAGGGTATTTGAATTGTTTGAGTTCTTTTTTCATCAACATCTGGTTAAGCTCTCCTGGTGAGGCATCGAACGCAATTAAAGTTTAACTGTACTATGGACACTTCACACTGAACACAAATTCATTGGCTATCGCTTAGCCAACAGACGCTGGTGTGTAAATTTTGTAGTTAGTCTAGGTACCTTGATCTTTTAGTGAACTTTGACGAATCACTTTGGCGGCAGCCTGCCCCTTCACGGGACCGGACTGAGCGTCCAACCACACGATAGCCCCCGTCGGACAGCGCTGAGTAGCCTGAGCTGTAATGCCCGTGCGCGAATAGTCGACGATTGGAAGGTTCCCAATCATCTGGATCTGTTGCGGCGCGTCCATCGCACAGCGGCCGCAAGCGGTACATCCCACCTGGCACTGCTCGAGAACGTGGTCTCCGGCCTCTTGGGATCGACAAGCAACCCACAGGCGGTGACTGATGGCTTGGATAGAAAATAGGTCTTTGGGGCAGGATCGCACACAATCCCCGCAGGCTGTACAACGATCTTCGTCGACAACCGGCAAGCGGTGATTGTTCATCGTGATGGCGTCAAACGTGCAAGCCTGTTGGCAATCGGCCAATCCCAGACATCCCCAGAAGCAACTCTTTCCGCCTCCGGCTACCAAGGCGGCCGCAGCACAAGTCTGCATGCCAACATAGCGCGCGCGATGGGGCGCAACGTTATCGCCACCAGCACAAGCCAAGCGAGCGACTCGCTTCTCAAAGGACCCAACATCAACGCCCAAGTAACTTGCAATGCGAACATGGACTGACGGTGAACTAACACTACACTTGGAAGGCAAGGTCAAACCCGTCACCAGCGCTTCCGCGAAAGCTCGACAACCTGGATAATCGCATCCACCACAATTAGTATGAGGCAGCATCTCTTCCACTTGATCGATGCGAGGATCTTCAACAACCGTCAAGCAGCGCTGGGCCGTCGCGATAACTAGTGACAATAAAAACAGAAGGCTGGCCATCGTCGCGACAGAAGTCAGTACTTCATACATCGATTGCCTTACCCTTTCCGCTGGCTGAATAACCAACAAGTTGTATTACGACACAGCCGATGACTATTTGAGTCGCAGTCACCACGAAATGCCGTAGCGATGAAGTGTGCTGATGTATTCTGCCAAATGCCACTTCAGATTCGCCTGCATCTTGCGACTGATATGGTCATTATTGCCTGCTTTGACATGTGACACAATCAAAGATTTGTCGACAGGCAACTTAAGACGGTTTGTCGCACGTGCAGGTGAGAAGCAATATGAATTATGACATCGCATGATTTGAAAAATGCTGTGCTGCGAAAAATAACTTGTCAAGACTTTTAGTCAAAATGCACGTACACTCAGAGAGCTTCAGTAGTAAAATGAATGGTCTCGCTCAACTTGAGAAAAGAAAACTGATCGACTAAGTGCATTCAAAAGTTCTGCCAATGTCGATGAGTTGAATCACTTAGGATACAGTTAAATCAATCGATACTTAGACTACAGGTAGTTCCCTAGCATGCAAGTTGAAAGCCGTTGTCGCAGTGAACTTCAACAAACGATTTTTAGTGAGCACCTGTCTGCAAAGAGTTTTGACAGATTGTTGACTCATGCCAAAGAGCTGTCGCTAGCCAGCCAGCAGTTTCTCTTTCGAGAGGGCATGGAAGACCATCATGTATATGTCTTGCTGAGCGGCCAAGTCGATCTGTCGATGAATGTGCCAGGTCGAGGTGCGGTGCGTATTCTCAGTTTGGGTCCTGGAGATTTGATCGCATGGTCCGGTGTTTTGGGAGGCGGCATTATGACTAGCTCCGCACTTTGCACAAAGCCTAGCCGTCTAGTTGCTTTTCCATGCAGCGAAATTCGTCTGCTATGCAGTGAAAATGCCGACTTTGGCTATGAATTTATGAAGCTCATGGCCAGCGCTTTAGCAAAGCGATTATTGGCCACGCGACTTCAGTTGTTGGACCTGTACTCTGCCAAGTCGTAGTCCCTTGGCTTGTGGAAAATAATAATGTCGACACAAGAGTCTAAATCAACCACTGAGCGGTCAGCTTCAGCCAAATTGTACATGCCGCGCGGTCAGCTTCAGCGACTGCTCGACACTTTACATCAACTGGGCTACGAAGTGGTTGGACCGCGAATCGATCAGGAGGCGATCGTCTATGATCGCCTGGAGAGCGTTCAAGAACTGCCTATTGGCTGGACGGATCAACAATCACCAGGGCACTATCGATTGATACCACGGCAAGATCAAGCCATGTTTGGATATGTTGTCGGTCCGCACTCGTGGAAAAAGTTTCTTTTTCCACCGCTGACTGATTTGATGGTTTCCCAGCGTACTGAACAGGGCTGGAGCATGCAGGCTTCAGAACCAGATCAACGTCGTTACGCACTGTTGGGCGTGCGTGCCTGCGAATTAGCCGCTATCGCCATTCAGGATCGCGTCTTTATGTCTGATGGCTACACAGATCCGACCTACGCTCAGCGACGGAAGGCCTTGTTTATAGTAGCGATTAACTGTACTCAAGCAGCTCCGACCTGCTTTTGCACATCCATGAATACGGGTCCACATTGTACTAGCGGCTTTGATCTGGCCTTGACGGAGTTAACGGACGGATTCGTGTTGGAGGTAGGTAGTGAGGTCGGACAGGCAGTTGTGTCCAAACTTGCTTTACAACCAGCCAATCCAACAGACATGTCAGACGCGCAGGCACGTCAACAGCAGGCAGTAGACCAAATCACTAAGCATTTACCCACCGAAGAATTGCACGATCGGTTGCTGGAGCGTTTGGAGCATCCGCAGTGGGACGACGTGGCTCAACGATGTTTGGGATGCGCCAACTGCACGCTAGTGTGCCCTACCTGCTTTTGTCATTCAGTAGATGATGTGACCGATTTGACCAAGCATCAGGTTACTCGACAGCGTCGATGGGATTCGTGTTTTAATTTTGACTTCAGTCACGTCAGTGGAGGCCCGGTTCGCGACCAAATTCGCTCGCGATACCGGCAGTGGTTAACCCATAAGCTGGCTTCATGGATCGATCAATTCGGGACATCTGGTTGCGTTGGCTGCGGACGATGTATCACTTGGTGCCCTGTGGGTATCGACCTAACTCAGGAGGTAGCCGCCATCTGCGGTGAACAAGATCAATGACGTTGCTGGCCGCCCCTTCGCAGACTCAAACGCATAATCCATGGCTGTCCCATGTGGCGGTCGTTGAATCGATTCAAAGCGAAATCGATTCGGTTGCCACCTTTCATTTGAGACTGACGGATGCAAAAGCGGCTGCCCAGTATCGTTTTCAACCAGGCCAGTTCAACATGCTGTATCTACCTAGTTGTGGCGAATCGGCAATCAGCCTCAGCGGAGCGCCTACATACGACGGTACTGAACTGATTCATACCATTCGTTTTGTAGGTCGTGTCACGCACGCGATGGCTCGCCTGCGAGTGGGAGATCAGATTGGTGTGCGAGGACCCTTTGGCACCGCATGGCCATTGGTATCTTGTCACGGCAACGACGTCGTGATTTTGTCTGGCGGAATTGGATTGGCTCCTCTAAGGCCAGCCATCTATCATATCCTGGCCAATCGCAGTCAATTTGGTCGTGTCGTTTTGCTGCATGGAGCGCGTACACCTGACCTGTTGCTTTATGCCGGCCAGCTTGATGCCTGGTCCAACCAGGGCATCGAAGTGCAAACCACTGTCGATCGAGCTGACAGCCAGTGGCAGGGCACCGTGGGCGTGGTGCCTCTCTTGCTGGACCGACTAAGCGACCTGCGCTCAGATAAAACGCAGGTCATCACTTGCGGACCAGAAGTCATGATGCACTACTCAGCTCTGAGCGCTCTGAAGCGAGGAATCCCTGAGCAGGCTATATGGCTTTCCATTGAGCGGAATATGCAGTGTGCCGTCGGTTTGTGTGGCCACTGTCAAGTCGGTGCCGTCTTTGTGTGTCGTGATGGCCCAGTTTTTCGTTATGACAAAATCAAACACCTTCTTAGAGTCAGGGACTTTTGAACATGAGTGAGCGTCCCAAATTGGCGGTGATGAAGTTCGCTTCCTGTGATGGCTGTCAACTAACTTTGCTGGATGCTGAAGATGAACTGTTGGCAGTTGCCGATGCTGTTCACATTTCTCATTTTGCAGAAGCTTCCAGCCAGCTAGAACCGGGGCCTTACGATGTGACTCTTGTGGAAGGTTCCATCACCACATCGGAAGATCGACACCGCCTGATCAAGCTACGTGCGGAATCCAAATACCTGGTTACGATCGGTGCTTGTGCCACGGCTGGTGGTGTCCAAGCACTTCGCAACTTTTCGGACCATCAAGATTTTTTGCGAGCCGTTTACGCACACCCGCAGTACATTGATTCCCTGGCAACATCCACTCCCATATCGGCTCACGTCAAGGTAGATTTTGAGCTGCGAGGTTGTCCGGTCGATAAGCATCAGTTATTGGAAGTTATCGCAGCGCTAGTTGCCGGCCATCAACCGCGTACTTCGACAGAAAGTGTCTGTCAGCCTTGCAAGCGACGTGGAACCGTTTGCGTGGTGGTCGCCCGAAATGCCGCCTGCTTGGGGCCAGTAACTCAGGCGGGCTGCGGATCGATTTGTCCCGCCTTTTCACGAGGTTGTTACGGCTGCTTTGGGCCGTCAAAGCAACCGAATATGCCTGGCTGTAGCGATCAGATCTTGCGCCAGCGTCTGTCGACTATCGACTCGGCTCAGTTTCTGCAGACTTTCAACGCTTATGCGCCTGCATTTGCTGCGGAAAGTCAAAGATTATGGCATATCGCGGGGACCCCTAAGCCGCTGCATCCGAGTCTTATCAGTCCGTCCGAGCCAGCGGACATTCACCCTTTATCTGCGCAGAAGCCGCCTGGAGTTTAATGATGGACTCACAGTCCGCTCAGCCACGCAATATTCGTGTGCCCATTCTGACGCGTGTCGAAGGCGAAGGGTCTCTGGTGGTCAAGCTGAAAGGGCAGAATATCCTAGATGTCCAATTGGCTATTTTTGAACCACCTCGATTCTTCGAAGCTTTCTTGCGAGGGCGTTCACACGAAGATGTTGCAGACATCACCGCCCGCATTTGTGGGATCTGTCCCATCGCTTATCAGATGACGGCTGTACAGGCTCTGGAGCATGCGATGGGCGTCACGATTCGACCAGACATTCGTGCCTTGCGAAGACTGATGTATTGTGGCGAATGGATCGAAAGTCACGCCTTGCATATCCACCTGTTACAAGCTCCGGACTTTTTTGGCTGCGCCAGTGGTATCGAATTGGCTAAGCAGTTTCCCGATCAGGTCAATCGAGGTTTGCGATTGAAGAAACATGGCAACCAACTATTGGAAGTATTGGGAGGCAGAGCAATTCACCCGGTCAATCTGGCGGTGGGTGGCTTTTATCGCCTGCCCGACTATCGACAATTGCAAGCGATGATTTCAGATTTGGAATGGGGCTTGCAGGCGGCGCAAGACACTGCCATTTGGTTGGCCTCGCTGCCACTTCCAGACTTCAACATGCCCTACGACTACGTGGCCGTCTCGCATCCTGAAGAATATGCAATCATCGAAGGCCAGATCGCCTGCTCGGACGGTTTATGCATCGATCATGGGCAATATGAGCTACACTATGCCGAGCAGCATGTTGCCCACTCAACCGCACTGCAGTCCAGGCGATTGCCGGATGGACGAACCTATTTTGTTGGACCTTTGGCTCGTATCAATCTGAATCGTTCCCAACTTTCTCCAGCCGCCCAGCGTGTTGCTGACGAAATTGGCTTTCATACTCCATGCTACAACCCCTATCAAGGTATCGTGGCACGAGCCATCGAAGTGGTGCATGCATTTGAAGAATCTTTAAATATCATCAAATGCTGGCGACCATCCGGTCCCGCAAGATCGACCTACGAACTGCATGCTTGTTCGGGAACGTCCGTAACTGAGGCACCTCGCGGGCTGATCTACCATCGCTATGAAGTATCCGAAGATGGAAGAATCCAACTAGCCAAGATCGTGCCGCCTACGTCGCAGAATCAGGCGCAAATCGAAGCCGACCTCCGGGAGTTGTTGCCCAGGATTTTACACCACTCAGATGATCAAATCGCCCTGAAGTGCGAACAACTGGTAAGAAACTATGATCCGTGCATCAGTTGCTCGACCCATTTCCTGAAGCTAAGACTTGAACGAGACACCGATAGCCAGAATGTCAACTAAACGAACCTGTATTGTGGGAGTCGGCAGTTGGCAGGCCGACGATTGCCTTGGTTGGCGGGCCATAGAACAATTACATGGTCGGCTGCCTTCATCGTTTTTGATGCGCGCGGTTAAAGCTCCCGTTGATATCATCGACTCCTTGGCCGATTGCAAAAGGCTGTGGATTGTAGACGCCTGTATCAGCCAAGATCCGCCTGGAACAATCTATCGATGTCAGTGGCCGAGCGAACAACTGGCATTGCTCCGCTGGTCCACTACTCACGACTTCAGCGTACTGGCGACCCTGGAACTGGCCAACCAATTAGGCTTATTGCCAGCCCAAGTGGTCGTTTGGGTAGTTACCGTTAAGTGTATGCAGTTTGGTGAAATAGCCAGTGCTGAAGTTAGCCAATGGGTTAGTCGTCTAAACGAACAGATCGTCAAAGAGTGTCAATAGTGATACGAATGCGCGGTGTGTGCAAGTGCTATCGTGAAATTGCCTACTGCTGCCGACGTCCGAGCGGCCAGTAGGAGAATGCCCGATAGCGGTGTTCGTTTCCTGTAAAGTAACGTGAGAACTATGATACGGCAAACAACGGAATCCATAGCCCAATCTGAATTTCCAACCCTTAGATAATAGGAGCTTTCCCATGACAATTAGCTATTCCAAAATCAAATCCCAACTAGAATCGAAACTTCGAGAACTGGAGGATCGTGCCGTTCGACTGGAACAACGCCTGAGTGATCCTGGAGTGGCTGATTCGGAGGAGAACGCTGCACTGCATAGCAACGACGAGGTGCTGACGGGGCTCAGCGATCTGACCGAGCATGACATTCACGAGATCCGTTTGGCACTCAATCGCATCGAACATGGAACGTATGGGATCTGCAGCGACTGTGGTTCTCGCATACCAGATGGCAGGTTGGCTGCACTTCCGTTTACCTGCACATGTATTGCCTGCGCTTAATAAGCACCCGGTTTTTGCACCTCCCGAACGCCAACTCGTTAACGGTTAATTAGAGCACATATTCGGATCCGGTCACTTGAGGACAATTAGGGTCACTTAGGCCACACATACCTTCAATCAGTCAAACGCAGAAGATAATTTGATGCTTGCTACTCAAACTCAAAACACGTGGAGTACATGTCTTCGATGCTTTGCGTTCTGCTGTGTGTCGCTATCTCTGATTTCTGTAATCCAAGCCCAGCAGACATCGCGACCGAACATAGTCGTGATTTTGGCAGATGATTTAGGGTACTCTGATTTGGGATGTTACGGTGGCGAAATTGAAACGCCCAATTTGGATCGCCTGTCCTCCGTCGGGCTACGATTTACACAGTTCTATAACACGGCTCGGTGCTGGCCAACGCGAGCGGCATTGTTGACCGGCTATTATGCTCAGCAGGTTCGTCGTGACAAATTGCCTGGAGTCAAAGGAGGTGCTCGCGAGAATCGTCCCCAGTGGGCTCCGCTGCTTCCCGAGCTGTTGCAAGCAGCCGGTTATCGAAGCTATCACAGTGGCAAGTGGCACATCGATGGCCCCGTGCTGCAAAGCGGCTTTTTGCGATCGTTTGACATGCGGAACCAGGGTAATTTTTTTACTGTACGCGGTAATTTTCTAGACGACCAACCCATCACCCCGTCTGATGACCAGTCCGATTATTACGCTACGGTCGCTACGGCAGACCACGCGATCGAATGCTTGAAGTATCACACCTCACAGTATCCCAACGAACCGTTTTTTCACTACTTGGCCTTTATCGCTCCGCATTTTCCGCTGCACGCCCGGCCTGTAGACATTGCCAAATATCAGCAGCGATATCTATCAGGCTGGGACGCCATGAGACAAGCTCGTATTGAGCGACAGCACAACATGGGACTGCATGACACCGATCTGTCAACACTGGAGCAAGAGATTAGGCAGCCTTATCATTTTCCTAAAGCTATGGAAGTGCTTGGGCAGGGCGAGGTGAACCGACCCGTGCCCTGGGATCAGCTAACCGACCAGCAGCGTCAATTTCAAGCAACCAAAATGGCCATCCATGCCGCCATGGTTGATTGTATGGATCAGCAGATTGGCAGATTGATGAAATATCTTTCCGAGACAGGAGTTTTGGATAATACGCTGATCATGTTTGCGTCCGACAACGGTGCCAGCGCTGAAATCATGGTGCGAGATGGAGGCCATGATCCAGCAGTTGCTCCAGGCAGCGCAGCTAGTTATCTGTGTTTGGGCCCAGGTTTTTCTAGCGCCTGCAACACACCTTTTCGAAGGCACAAAACCTGGGTACACGAGGGTGGCATCAGCACACCGCTGATCGTGTCCTGGCCCAAGGGTATCTCGGATCGCAACCAGTTACGCTCGACTCCCTGCCATGTGATAGACATCGTTCCGACCTTATTGGAGGTCGCCGGACTGGAAAAACCCACACAGTGGAAAGACCAAGCGGTACCAAGGGCTCCTGGAAAAAGTTTGTTGACCGCTTTTCAGCAAAACACGACCATCCAGCGAGATTGCCTGTGGTGGTTGCATGAAGGCAATAAAGCGGTCCGAGTAGCAGACTGGAAATTAGTTGCCTCAGCAGGTGAGCCGTGGGAACTGTATGACCTGAGTCATGACCGGGCTGAGCAGAACAACTTGGCCGACACGATGCCCAACAAAGTGGCTGAGCTGGCCGCACTATGGCAACAGCAAACCGACCTGTTCACTCGACAGTCGCAAGCCCCCGAAACACCGTGATTAGTATGTAGCACACGATCAGTGCGAATCACTACCACCCGTTAGCGCTGGTTACTTACAGGATTTGGAATAACCCTGGTCTCGACCGGAGAGATACCTTTTCCGATGCAGGTTCCAACGGAAATCGCGGTGGTAACCTCCTGGATGGCAAAATCGACGATGGATCGTAAATCATTTTTGCCAAGTGATAACTGCGCCGTAATGCAAGCCGACAAGACGCAGCCCGAACCGTGAGTGCAATTCGATTTTATGTAAGGCGTGCGAAACTGAAGCTGACTGTCTTCAAGCCCCAAGCAGACATGGTATTCGTCTTCTATTTTCCCGATCTTTAACAGAATGCACTGACAACCCATTTCGCGCATTGCGATCACGGCATTTCGGGCGTCTTCGAAAGAGTTAATCGAAATGCCGGTTAGCTTTTCTGCTTCCATACGATTGGGTGTAACCAAAAAAATGCCAGGTAGAAGCAGACGCCGGTAGCAGTCAATCGCGTCATCCGGCAACAACGAATGCCCATGCTTGCTGACCATCACCGGATCTACAACGATGGGCACATCGATTTGCGACAATTCTTCAGCCACGGCCTGAATCACTTCGGCATTTCCCAACGCCCCCAGCTTGATGGCGGTTGGTGGAATGTCGTCTAGTACAGATCTCAATTGCTGTCGAACGAAATCTGGCTCAAGAACCATGATCTTATCGACCGTCTGCGTATTCTGCACGGTCAGCAAAGTAACAACTGACATACCATAGACGCCCATCTGCTGAAACGTCTTCAGATCCGCCTGCAGGCCAGCTCCACCGCTCGGGTCCGACCCGGCGATTGTTAGTGCAATCGACTTACCGGCCAACTGAATGGTACGCTTGCCCTGACCCTGGTTTACGGCTGATTTACTCATTCTATAACAATATGTTGCTAAAAGACTTCTTCACCAACAAACAGGCAACCTCCCTGCATTTCTACCGCACTGGCAAGCCTAGCCAATCCTTGCGTTAAATCTGCAATATTGTGTTTGGGGGCGGACTTTGAGAGGCCTACACACCGCGCAGCAGGGCAGCCAATTCGGCTAGAATGATGGCGGTGGCACCCCAGATCTGATCGCATTGGTAACGGATGACACCGGCTTTCCAGCGCACCGAGCCGCGAGAGAAAACGTCGTGAGTGACAGTTGTTGACTCAAGCAGTAGTTGGGCGACGGGCAAGTGAATCAACCGAGCGACCTCACGTTGGCACGGCGAGTAATCCAAGCGTCCGGCGTGTACGGCCAAGAATGGCCGAAGTCGATAGTTACTATTAAAAACCCACAACGGCAACAGTTCCCCTAAGACTCGCCCTGGGAAACGATCCAGTCCCAGTTCCTCTTGAAACTCTCGTGTAGCGGCCTCTTGGTATGTTTCAACATTCTCCAGTCGTCCACCGGGCGACGAGATCTGCCCTGGGTGATCCGCCAGATCATCGGGACGAACGGTCAGTGGTATCGTGCATCGGCTCCAATGAGCGCCAGGCTCTGGTTGTTCCAACAGAATCATCACAGCGGCTGGCCTGGCTGAAGGAACTGGCGGAGCAAAATGACGACCGTAGGACAGGTCGGGACAGTAGCGGGCTCGAGATTGTTGCCGCTGCTGAAGCAATTCGTTTTGAAGCAATAATTGCTCCAATCGGTCGGGCCAGTTCATAGAGCTTTGTCCATCGATCTGCAGACGTCGCTGCCTGTTACCGCTTCGCTTGACTAGCTGATTGACCATGATTGCGTCAAAGCCTCCTTGATTGATAACGTTTGGAAACCTAAGGGTCACGCCTCAGATCATCCGCCGCTGGTGCATAGACGCTGGCGTACCAAGCCTTCCAGCGAGACTTGTCAAAACCCAACGCACCCTGTCCAGTAATCTGCGACAAACCCGAACGGACCTCTTCGTTTTGCAAGTCTCGAACCTGCTTTTTATTTCCACCCAAACTCAGGCCGCCCGCACTAGGTGAGTAGGTATCTGCACCGGAGCCTTCGAACTGATGCCGCGTGATCAGCGCATCGATCATTGGTAAAATCGCACTTTCAGCTTGTAGTTGTCCCAGAGCATACCCGGCCCGATTGACCAAAAGATTGTTGGCATGTTTCAAGTAACCAACCATCACGGGGATGGCCCATTGGCGACCGTTGGCTGAAAGTGCATCCAGAGCGGCATTTCGCACAGACTGTTCAGAATCATTCATGCAGGCATGGGCAAGCGCCACGTACGCACTGGCATCATTCAATTTTGCCAAAACCGCGATGTACGCCTGCTTGACAGCCACAGTTGCTGCAGGCTGCCCAGCCTTTTGTTTGTCTAGTAACAATTGAGAAAGGTAATCGATAACCAGCGGATTGTCCAACTGACTTAGGCTAGTCAGCGCCTGAACGTCCCCTTTGACGGCCGCATTGTGCCATCGATTGATCACCTTTTGTAGTTCGGCTTTCTCCTTGACGAGCAATTGCTGGTCGTCATCCATGGGAATGTACTCAGGGAATTTCCATTTGCCTTGATGGAACACCTTGCCACGTTCGACCATCTGATCATCGCGCTTGATCCATCTTCCCGAAGATTCGCTACGCGTATGTTTGACTGCGGCCCGCGCTTCTTTGTGATCAGGCTGCAAGTCGATCGTCCGCAGGTAATGAGCCTTAGCTAGATCGTTCAGCCCTTGTTGGCTGCACCACTGAGCCATTTGATAATGCGACTGAGCTGTGTCCTCCAGCTCGACCATACGCTGCTCATATTCAAGTTGTCTGGAATCACTTTTTTGATGACCACCGCGCACCAAATCCGATTGATAGATTCGCACCAAGACCCCCGGCTCGATTTCGACGGCCAAACGAGTTTCCTCGCGATCACCTTGCTTTTGAGTGTCGGAATGAACCACTTTGCCGGTCAATTCGCGACCATCTTTCAGTTGAAATCGGTCAGCCAGGCAACAAAAGGGTGTCCCAAACAGTATCGCTACTGCGCAGCCAATCAGCTTGACTGGCCGGCAGCGCAAACTCGGTTTCGGTGGCCTTGTCACCATGATTGCATCGTAACAGTTCACGGAGTTATTGGAGTTGTTCAAGTAGGGACCGTGTGGGAGTGGGTTTAAGTTTAAGTTCAATTTTAGACTCAAACTTAAAACTGAACTATTGATTAGCGATGCCAAATTCCATGATCGGTTACATTTCATTTAGCTTAGACCAACCTGCGGCAGTCGGACCAATAAAATGTCCGGCTTTTCAACAAGCTGACTCCAATTCGTTAGCTCAGAACGTACGCAGGTATTATATTCACTTGCCGTCACGGTCTAGCCGATATTCAGGACCGAATTCTAACGACGGCGACAAAAGGCTGAAATCAGACTGGCACCGGCCATCAGACAAAGGGTACCCGGTTCGGGTATGGACTGGAACCGTTCCACCGTCACTCGGTAATGATCGAACTGTTGATTCTGGTTCAAAACTTCTCGAAACAAAATAAACTTGTCGTCGTTCCAAGGTAGATGCGCAGCAGCCTCTGCGGCTTCGAATCGACCGTTAGCTCCGCCTCCTGGGAACACTGCCGAACTTCCATCTTGGCTAGCCAAACCGATCGCGGCATTTAACTGGCTGCCCATGGTTAGCTGGCTTTCCCGAACCGGATCGACAAAAGAACCTGACGATCCGCCATCGTGAGACCGATATGAAAACGCAATATCACTTGTTTGGAAGTCGAAACCTCGTAGCGTGTGGTTGGCCCCGAATAGCACAACCTGAGCGTTACGCAAGGTGTTGGGCAAAAGCTCTCCAGCCACAGTTTCCAAGTGCAAGCGAACATTTTGCCAAGTGATCGCATACCATATTCCACTCGACGAACTCTCCAGCACCGCGTTGTTCGGCTGATAATTGCTTGGAAGATCCAGCAGAAGACCATCATCCCAAAGTGGAGCGATCATGTTCTTACCCAGGCCAGCAAGTTGGTGCGGGAAAAAAGCTGGATCGCCATGTGAATTAAAGTGACCATTGTCGGTAACCCAAAGCTCAGTGAACGATTGTCCGAACAAGCGAAAATTTGGCAGGCCTAGCGGACGCAGTTCAGCGATGTCGTCCACATAACCATCTGCAGCTAGTGCTGTCGTGAAAAGCGGCTGAGCACCACTTGGGTCGATCACTAAATTGGCATGCAACTGAGCCGAAATTACCAGCCAAGCCCAACCGCCCAAGACCAGCAAGCTTCGAATCCAAAAACTGGGGTTGATGAGTATTCTGATTTGATTCATTGATGCAAATCCATTGCCAAGAAGAATTCTGATTCCAGGACAGTGGCCGGATTCTAGCAATCCTGGTCTTGCAAGGGCAACATGAATCCAGCGGCCGAAACGCTGATAGCAAGTTCTAAATAGTAGGTTAATGACGGGACACAAGTGACTGGAAGCTAGCGAGTCCTCGTGAAATGGAAGCTTGCAAGTTCTTGCGAAAAAATAGCGAACAAGTCCCAGAAAAAGCCCGTCTGTCAATCGTGGGGCCACTTCCCTGCCCACACCATTCCCAGTAATATTTACGGTTATTCGCGTCCGTGGCGCAATTGGATAGCGCATCGGTCTTCGGAACCGAGGGTTGCTGGTTCGAATCCAGCCGGGCGTGCTGTCAAAAAAACAACCGAATCATTGGGAAAACTGATTACCTGCAAGTGTTTTGCACGGCGCTTTTGATCCTGTTAATTCCGGTAGTCTACCGGATTTCATGGGAGATTGCGCATTATGAAGAAAATCAGAGTTCCATCTTACCGGCTGCATAAGCCGACCGGGCTAGGTGTTGTCACGTTGAGTGGCAAAGATTTTTACCTCGGTCCATACGATTCCCCGGGAGCTAGGCAGCAATATCTCAAGCTGCTTTCGGAATAGGAATCCAGTAGCCGATCCCAGTCTTTTGGAGAGCCCACCGATTATCTTGCCATGGCTCAAGTTGCGTTGTCTTACCTGGAATACGGCAGGGAATATTACGGACTAGACTCTAGCCGAGTACGTTAATCTCAAACTCGCTGTAAAGCCGATCAGCAGCCTTAATGCTGATTTTCCAGCACGGTCCTTTGGGCCTGCTGAGTTCAAAGCCTGTCGACAATGATGGCTGACTAACCCAGATCGCACACGGCAGTATGTGAACAAGCAAGTCAAACGACTCTTACGGGTGATCAAATGGGTTGTGCCCAACGTTGCTGCCGCGGCTCGTCCAGCGCCTCGGCCACGGACGCCGTCCCGCCCAGCCGAAGATCAGTCTCCACAAAGACAGCAATCCGGCATCCAATGCCAAGCTATCGTCGCCACCCCTAAAGCTTGATCGACCGATGGAAAGGGGGGCAAAGAAGAGCGGGTTCCGTTCACCCACGGGATGAACCTCGGTGCTCAGGGTAGGACCGTCAGCAAGAACTGGCAACGCAGGTCAAATCAGCAGAATTCCTCAAACGCTGGGGCAGCATGCGCTCTTGGGGATAAAGAGATAAAATGAGAAAGGAATCATACAGAGCACGAATCGACGGAGAGCAAAAATGAAGAAACCACAACGATTTTGTTTGTTGGGTCAGACACTCACGACAGAGATTCTTGTTATATAAATGGCTTTTGC
>DAIRSD010000048.1:0-7296 GCA_036804625.1 Aureliella sp.
GAAAACGAGCATACCTTGCGCTTGGCCGCGAATCTCTTTGGGTGCCGTTTTGTCGGTGTACATAAAACCGGTTACGAAGAAAAAATCGTAGCAGATTCCGTGCAGGGCAACCGCCAGCAACAACATCCAGGTGGCTTGAGTGGGAGCACCATACGAGAATAGAACATAGCGAGCGATCCAGCAGGCCATACCAACCAGGATCATAACTTTGACACACAGCCGCCTGAAGAAGAACGGGATCAGCAGCATAAAAATGATCTCGGACATCTGTCCCAAGGTCATCGTGGCACCTGTTGCAATAAATCCAGTTTGACCAAGGAACTGCGATGTGCTGCCGTAGTAATATGCCAAAGGAATACAGATCAGCGTACTGCATACCGCAAACACCAAGAAATTCCAGTCCGTCAACAATCGAAGAGCATCGACCATGAATAGGCTGCGTAGATTCATCGGTTGGCCCTTGAGCGGCGGAGGCGTATTGGGCAAAAAGAAACAAAAAAGGCCAAGCAAGACGGCGCTGCTGCCGCCTAGAGTGAATATGGTAAGCGTTCCGTCCCAGCCCGTCGTACCCCCCACCAGCCCAGCCACAATCCAACCGATGGTGCCCCAGACTCGAATCACAGGGAACTTGTTCTGGTTGGGGATATGAGAAAATGCGATCGTGTTGCTTAGCCCTAGCGTTGGCATGTAGCACAGCATGTGAGCCAGGATCAGCCACACTAACAAGCCCGATTGCTCAGGCGAGCCAGCAACGTGCGGAATGGACAATAAGATGCCGCCGCCAATCAACATCAATCCACCCATGACAATCTGTGACGGCAAAAAACGGTCGGCAACCAATCCTAAGAATAGTGGAGCGATAATCGCAGCCAGTGGAGCCGATCCGTAACCGCCCCCGATAGCATCGCCCATTCCGGTCTTTGTCAAAGCCAGGCCCAGAGTCGCGAACCAAGCTCCCCAGGTAAAGAATTGAAGAAACATCATGACCGACAATACTGTGGTCATGCTTCCTTGGCTGGAGGGAGTTTGGGTGGAAGATGACATGGTTCTGGATTCCCCTTTTGCGTGAACACTTCAAGAACTTGCAAAATATTTGGTAACTGTTCCCGAATTTTGGTCAAGAGCGCAGGAGTCTCTTGGATTGACGCAATTGACGATCGGAATGCTAAAGCTAGACCAGCGCCACTGCACCGCTCTAACCTTGTTCGGGTCGCAAACGATTAAGGGTAATAGTCTAGCCTATGAAGGACGGTCCGCCAAGGAACCGCCGTTAGAATGCCAGGGCATCGCCGAATCGATCTCGCTCGTTCTGCGTGATCCGATACATATCCTGAATTAACTGCATATCACAAGGACGCTGCTGGACTTTGCGGCGAGCGAACATACGCTGCTGGGAAGCGATCATGACATCGGGCGGCAGCGTGGTCATCTGGCCAAAAAGCCGAGCGTAGTTGACAAAGCTGGGGACATTGCTGGTTACAAAGCCATACATCATGCTGCAGGTGCCAATGACCTTGCCGGTAAAAATCCCGGTGTTGATAGCCGTCTTGCTGTAGTCGCCCATGACGCAACCCAGAAACTGCATGCCCGTGGCCGATTTACCGTGCGGGTATTCCATGTTGACTGTTCCATAAGTATTCTTCAAGTCGCTGTTGCAGGTGCCCGCACCCAGATTGATCCAACTGCCTAGATAGCTGTGCCCCAAAAAGCCGTGGTGCTGCTTGTTCGAAAAGGGTTCGACCACAGCCGCTTCGACTTCACCACCAATCTTTGTAGTATGCCCCAACGAAACCTGATCTTTGATGGCTGCATGTTCCAAAATGCGTGAGCCAGGCCCGATGTAGATTGGCCCGCGCAGCAACGTATAAGGGCCAACTTGAGCATTTTCATCGATCACAATGGGGCCAGACGAGGTGTCGGTTAGCACGTATTGGCCCAGTCGGGCGGATGGTGCCAGAAAAACTCCATCGGCTTGCTGTTGATAGCGCTGAGTGCCAATGCGGTACTGCAAGTTTTCATTGATGTAACGCATGTTCGCAGCTATCACATCATGCGGAAAGGTCATCAACTTCAGTGGAACTTCGATTCGCCCGAAAGCATGAGCTGCCAGCAAGAGCGATTCGACATTGCTTTCCGTTTGAGAGCTAATCCACTGCCAAGTCCATCCTGGATGTACGATGGCTGCCACCTGATCACCATCCCAAACCACTCCTGGTTCTTCCGAAGCAGGGCGAGACAGTAGCTGTTCGATGGCGTTGAGCGTTGTGATGTTTGGTACCAAGCGAGCATTTAGCAGCAACGCTGGGCGATCGGTGTCGCTTAAACTGTCCTGACCAATTTGCGTAATGTCACTGTAATCCAATTCCATCATGGCTCGAAGATGCGGCCGAAAACAGCCAACGATGGGGTGGCTCAGAATTCGCAATAGCTCGACCAGGTTGAAAGACCCAGCCGTGATACAGCAGGCGGCGCGGCCGGTCGTGATGGGAAACAATCCAGCAACAGCCGAATCTTCGAACAGCAGGATCGACATTTCCGAATTCTCCAGGGGAGCTAACGTTTCATAGGAACGGCCGGATTCATATACTGGCCGATTTCAATGCTGGGGTACGCAAGCAACATCTTCGTGAATTGTTCGACCTGTTGTTGGTCCTCGGGGGTTAGCCGCCAAGTGGCATGCACGCGACTACGTACAATGTTCTTTTGTCCTCGGCCTGAAGTGACAGTACGGGTGATTTCGCTAGGGATGGCCGCCTGTTGGCTGATTGCCTGATTCAATTGCAATCGAGCGAACGCAGGCGGATTTTGACCAGGGTACTGCCATGCGTTCAGTTGCGCAGTGGCATTAGCAAACATGGCATATAGTTGTGCCATTTCAGGCTTTTCGGGATGCTGCGTTTTTGCAAGGTATGCAATGCTGTCTCGCCCGACTGTAATCAGACCGGTAGCAGAATCAACCTGGACCAGCTTGGAATCCTCCAGCGCTGCCGACAAAGATGAACTGGCCATTTCAGCTCGCACTTGATCCATAAAGGATTGTAGCTCTTGCAAGTTCACCCGCGATTGAATCTGCCTATTGGAATCGATCAGAACGACTCGGTTAGCAGCACCGTCCACGATGGTAACTTGGTGTGGAGTGTCTCGCGAATAGTCGTATGCCACTCCATTGTGAAAAAGAGTCACCGATTGAAGACTGGGTTTGGCCTGATCCGCCTGCATTACGTCGGTTTCTATTCGGAAATTCGCACGCTGAGCGAAGCCTGTTGTTTGCAGCAGACATACTAATGACGACACGGTCAATAATAGGAATGGTAGTGGTTTGTGCATGATGCTTCTTGCTCTCGCTACGTATTGCTGGCTGCAAATTGAATTACTGATATAGCCACTGAATGGTTGCCAGACGTTTGTGGTCGTCAAGCAAAATGATCGCCAGCGGTGGGGACTGTATCAACCTAGTCTCTTGGCCGTCCAGGGCAAAAGCCAACTCACGCGATCAATGCTAGCAGTTAAGCGGCATTGACCGCACAGCCGCAAAACCCCTAGTGTTGCCAGCAGCGAATTGCTGGCCTCGAGCCGCATTCGTGTCTGAAATTTGTAAGAAGTCAAAATTGTGGTGAATCCCATCGATTGCCTTTCCCCTAACTCGGTTCAGCCAATGGACGGTCCGCTTCGGCGGACCGTGTCGGCAGAAGGAGCGCCCCCACTCCCCCGCAAAACCGGTGTAAAGGGGAATGTAAAGGGGAATCAGAATAGGCGCCCGCACAAAGCCGGTGGCGAGGGGACATTGACCTACTGGCCAAGCAAAGCTGGTAGAACTATTTCGCAGTTTCATGCTGGCTTGCTTTGGTTCTTCCTGTTGTTGCTGGTCGGTTTGACTGGTTGTGCCTCCACTCAGTATTTGATTCGTCGGGATACACCCGCCAATCCTTTGGCCGTGCAGCTTCAGCTTGCCAGTCGTTCGGGACCTCGTATCTCTGATCGCACCGCGCGAGTTTTGCGTAAGTACGCTCTTGACGAATCAGTGAAGAAAGACCCTATCGCCTGCGTGGAGCAGATGCAGGTCCTGTCGGAATCCGAATCAGATGGCGAACTGGTGTATAGCATCAGCGAAGTGGCCTATGTGCAGGCGAAGCGCTTGGAGCAAGCGCGCAAGGCGGCTCAAGCGCTGGATTTGTACGGTGTGGCGGTTAGCAATGCCTACATGTATCTGTTTTCGATGGAACTAGACCGGATTCGCAATCCTTACGATCCGATCTTCCGAGGTGCCTGCGACCTATACAACCAATCGCTCGAAGGTTCATTGCGGCTTGTCAATGCCAAGGGGCAGCTTAAGCCTGGGACCAGCTATGAAGTGGTCAACGATGACCAGCGTTACCATGTGCAAACGGTCGTGATGGGACAGTGGAAGTCAGAGGACTTTGATCGCTTCGAATTTGTTAGCGACTATCAATTGGAAGGTCTTACATCGTCTGGCCTGACCTTCGGTCTGGGAGTGCCCATGATTGCCGTCAGGAAGAAAGGCTCCAGCTCTGATCCACGCGAAGCCTACTATCCTGACGGGCTCAGCTTCCCAGTGACAGCTCTTCTGCGCGTAGTGCCCAGCCAGCCTGGTCAGCAAACTTGCAAGCATCGACATCACTGCGTTTTGGAATTACATGATCCGCTGGCTAACTCGGACATCAACCTGGCTAACCGTTTGGTTCCTTTGCAGACGGACTTAAGCGCAGCGCTAGCCTACTTCTTAGACAATCCCGATTTTCGCGAGAAAAACAAAGCGACCGTTGGTCTGATCAATCCGCAGAAGACCGAGAAATACCGTGGCATCGTGATGCTTGAGCCATTTGATCCGCATCGAATACCTGTCTTGATGGTTCACGGTCTATGGTCCAGCCCGATCACTTGGATGCCGATGTTCAACGACCTACGCAGTTTTCCCGACCTGCGCAAGAATTATCAGTTCTGGTTCTATCACTATCCCACCGGCCAGCCGTTTTGGCTTAGCGCAACACAGCTTCGGGAGGACCTGGACCAGTTGAGGCAGAGCCTAGATCCGGATCGGCAGTATGAAGCGCTGAACCAAATGGTGCTAGTTGGCCACAGCATGGGAGGCTTGGTCAGCCGGATGCAGACGATCGAAAGTCGAGAAGACTTCTGGAAGCTACTTAGCGACAAGCCATTCGAGCAGGTTCAGGGAACCCCGGAAGATGTGCAGTTGCTTCGATCTGCGGCATTTTTCAAGCCTACTCGCGAGGTGCGCCGAGTAGTAACCATCGGGACCCCGCATCGCGGCAGCGAATATTCCAACGATGTAACACGCTGGGTCAGTCGCCAGTTCATTCGCCTACCGGCTCGAATGGTTGCGACAAGTCAAAAGCTAATCACGCTGAACCCCAATCTGTTCCAGAATACGGAACTACTAACATCCAGCAACAGCGTCGATTCATTGAGCCCGGATTCGCCGGTTTTCCCCGGCATGTTGCGAGCCCCCCGAGCCCCCTGGACCACCTACCACAACATCATTGGCATGGTGCCAACAGGCCGCTGGCCGTCTTCGCAGCAGACCACCGGAGACGGCGTGGTTCAGTACGAAAGCGCTCATATCGATGATGTGGACAGCGAAATCACAGTGCCAGCCAACCATCAAGAAATCCATCGCAACCCGCGCACAATCTTGGAAGTACGCCGCATTTTGCAATTGCATCTGGAATCGGTTCAATCCGAATACCGAGTGGCTGAGCGGCTGTCGCAGTTGGAATCCGCTTCGCCATCCGTTCAAAATCGATAAATGGCTGCGAGGCCGAAATTAACTGGTTGCATTTTTATGGTCGCAATAGCTGAAGACTTGACTTCTACCGGATTGTGTGTTAGTATGCGCTGGAACACTCTTTTGGCGAATCTAGATCGATTGGCTCATGGAAGATAGGACTCTTTTGGGGCAGTGCAATTTGACGGAATGTCGATTGCTTTCTTGGTTTCTGCGTCAGACTGTCCCTGATTAAGCTGCCATTGTCGATTGAATGTCCTTATGACAATCCTCGGAAAACAAGCTTTCGAGATGAAAGCTGCCGATACGATTCTCGGGCGGTCAGTTGATGGCTCAGACCCTAAATGAAAGCAATTTATTTGAAGAATTTTGAAGATTTGGGGCTATCTCAGGCCCTATTGGTTTCGCTTGCAGCCGAAGGTTACGTGAATCCCACTACGATTCAGCAATTGGCGATTCCTGTGATACTTGATGGCTGCGACCTGATGGGATGCGCTCAGACGGGCACGGGCAAGACAGCGGCCTTTGCTTTGCCGACTTTGCAAAGACTTGGCAAAAACTCTGGGACCACACAACACGGATCAAAATCGATTCGCGGATTGGTGTTGGCTCCGACGCGTGAATTGGCTGCTCAAATCGAGCAGAGCTTTATCACATACGGAAAGAACCTAAAGCTACGAGTTGCCGTGGTACACGGGGGAGTAAGCCAAGTTCCTCAAGTCCGAGCGATACAGCGAGGGGTGGATGTGTTGGTCGCGACTCCGGGTCGACTGCTGGACTTGATGCAGCAGAAGCTAGTAGATATTTCCAACATCGAGATCTTGATCATCGACGAAGCAGATCAAATGTTCGACATGGGATTCCTGCGCGACTTAAAGAAGATCGTCGCCAAAGTTCCTCAGGATCGACAAACGCTGATGTTTTCTGCGACCATGCCGGAACCGATTCGTGAATTGACAAAGCAATGGCTTGACCAGCCCAGGTTTGTGCGAGCAGCCAAAGTATCCAGTGCATCCGGCCAAGTAGAACAATCGGTGATTTACGTACCGACCAAAGATAAGCCGAAACTGCTGGCCAACTATATCAAAAACTCAGGAGTCATTCGCTCTATCGTCTTTACGCGAACCAAGCACGGCGCTGACAATTTGGTGAGAGTGTTACTAAAAAATGGGATTGATGCCGTTGCCATCCATGGAAACAAAAGTCAGAGCGCAAGGACAAGGAACCTGGAACGGTTCAAGTCCAATCAACCGCCCGTGTTGGTTGCTACCGACATAGCAGCCAGAGGTCTTGATGTTGAGTCTGTTTCGCACGTGATCAATTACCATTTGCCAGACGTACCTGAAGTTTACGTTCATCGAATTGGACGCACGGGACGTGCCGATGCTAACGGAATTGCAGTCGCGTTTTGTAGCCCTGAGGAACGTGAAAACTTGAGCGGAATTGAGCGACTGATACAAATAAGTATTACCGTCAGCCAGCACAATCTAGTAGTGAATAAGAGAGATCGGGACGACGATATGACTGTCGAC
>DAIRSD010000048.1:7306-13227 GCA_036804625.1 Aureliella sp.
AAAACGAACTCTGGAGCAAAAAGCGAAAAAGAGAGAAAAGTTGGCTTGAATCGAAAGTGCCCATCGTCAAACAAACGTCGGCAAAGTAGTTCAAGACAGCGGCGAAAGCTTAGTACCTAGCCATTAGTGCCTAGCTTCTTGCTTTATTGTAGGATACCATTATGTTCGAACTTTAAAGATGGCCCCGGGAGAGCGATCCCTATCGATACGCAATTTTTCTCCCTTGCTATAATTCTCTAACAAAGTATTGAGCGTTGGCGGTACAAGATTTTGTTCTATGGTCGAAGTGGGCTACCAAACTTCGGCAAACAATGATGACCAGCTTAACGGCCGAAGTTACTAAATCCGTCGCTACCATTGCAGACGAAACCGGAACGACAAAAGCCGAAAGTACCCTGACAGGGTCTAGGTTTTGGCAAGATTGTCAAGCTGGAAAAAGCCCAAACGAAGCTTTGTCCGCTGCAGGATTTGAGATTGAGTTCACACCGGATGAAAAACGAAAAGTTCACGAAGTGACGCTTCGACTGAACAAAACATGGATGGACATTCTGCAAGGGGTGCTAGACCGCAAACGCAATTGATTTCCGTTCTCTCCAAGCACAAGCAGAGTTTTTGGATCGGGCGGCTTAACCGTTGTCGCTCGATGGTCTAAAATTGGGGTTCAGGAAGTACGAGTGTCCAGTTGCCTATTGGACGACCACTGGGCCGGGCAATTTGGTCCGCTTTCGATAAGCACTGTCTCCACCTTGATCATGCATGTGTATGTCCAATCGATTCGATATTTTGAAATTTCACCCGAACACCGCTTGGCGTTCATCTTGCTATGAATGGCTAATGCTTTATCTCTGTCTTGGGGCTCTGCTGATACTCAGTGGCTTAGCTTCAGGTATTCAGGCCAGCGAACAGGCGGTTTCGAGCGATTCAGCAGCCGGCTCCTCCGAAATCATCGCCGCTGGGAAAATTGAGGGGCCATACACTCTGAGGAGCGCCATCTATCCTGGCACTGAGCGACAATACTGGCTGTATGTACCGGCCCAGTATATTCAGGATAAACCCGCTTGCTGTATTGTGGTTCAGGATGGCCTTGGGTTAGCCGAGCAGTGGCAATTGCCTAAGACATTGGATACTTTGATCCATTCCAAAGAAATACCGGTCATGATCGGTGTTTTTGTGTCGCCAGGCGTGGTCCCGGCAGCCCGACCTGATGCTCAGCCTAGATTCAACCGAAGTTTCGAATATGACTCGTTGGGGGACACCTATGTTCGATTCCTGTTGCAAGAATTGTTGCCCGACGTAGCCACTCGTTACAACATCAGCAACGATCCCAACGACCGCGCTATTGCAGGTGCTAGCTCGGGCGGCATCTGCGCTTTTAATGCGGCTTGGCAGCGCCCTGAAGCGTTTCGACGTGTGCTAAGCACCATTGGAACTTTTGTCGGCTTACGAGGCGGCCATGAATTCCCCATGCTCATTCGAAAGACCGAACCCAAACCCCTTCGAGTTTTCCTGCAAGACGGAAGTCAAGATCTAAACATCTATGCAGGCAATTGGTGGATCGCCAATCAGGATGTGCTATCGGCTCTACAGTGGGCAGGCTACGCAGTGCGCCACACATGGACAGATGGCGGCGGACACGATTCAACTCAAGCTGCGACCGTGATCCCTGACGCCCTACGTTGGTTGTGGAGCGGATACCCGACACCGGTCACCGTGGGCGATATTACCGCTAGTGAACGGCGAGTCGACGTGCTGATTCCTGGGGCTGATTGGCAGCAGATTAGTTCGGGTCACGAGGCTATCGAGGCCATCACTTGCAATGCGTCCGGTGTGATCTTCTTCAGCGACTCGAAAGCCGGTCGCATCTATCGTATGGGAGACGATAACAAGACCCGAGTTTTCAAAGACATAGGCACTCGTGTTTCGTCAATGCGATTTGGTGCCGATGAAAAGCTTTATGTTTGCAAGGATAGCAAGAAGATCGTACGACTTGACAGCGATGGCAATGAAGAAATTGTTGTCGAAGTTCAGCGGTGTAGTCGGCTGGTGACCCTGCCACAAGGATTCTACTTTAGCGACGACGCGCAGAACAAGTTGTACTGGAGCACCTACAAAGGTCAACTTCAGGAGGTGCTGAGCCTTCAATCGCGTCCCATCTCAATGATGCCTTCGCCCGACCAAGCAAGTTTGAACTTGATTGTGGCTGACCAGCCCTCCACCCTGCACTGCATGATCAATCAAGATTTTACTCTTTCGCACTTGCAAAGGTTCGGACATTTGCACTTGCCCTATTTGGAGGCCAGCAGCGGTGCCACTGCGATGGTCGTAGACGACCAAGGACGAACCTATGTTGCCAGCACTCTGGGCATTCAGGTGCTTGACCCTTTGGGCCGCGTCAATTTGATCCTCAATAAACCATCTTACACCCCTGTCTCTGGGCTGGTCATAGGAGGCCCTTTACGAGACATGCTGTATGTTACCGATGGTCAAAACGTCTACGCTCGCAAGTTGAAGATCAAAGGCGTGGACAGCTACACCGCGCCCATTTCCTTGCCAAAGCCACGACTTTGAAATTTAGGCGATTCCATTGTGAACGAACCAACTTCCGAGCGACTAACGGCGTTGCCTTCCGAAAGCCTGCTTGGTGAAAAACTGCCCAAATTCAGCGGTGCTTCGGCCTTGGTGATATCGCCTGGCCGAGCCCAGTTGGCAGAACAACTGCTGAACCTCGGTCAATACCAACAGGCATCGGCCTGGTACTTGGATCTTTTCTCCGCAGCCACCACAGCCAGTTGCATCGATCCGCGCGTTGAAGTGCTTTGCTCTGCCGATCTACCCGATCAACGCTATGATCTAGTGGCCATGCCAGTGCTGACCAAAAGTGAATCGGAGTTAACGCGGGACCTTATGCAGCAGGCTCATGCTCGACTGGTCATGGGTGGCTATCTGGCCATGGCCGTCAACCACGCTGGCGATCAATGGGTCCACCAGCAGATGCAAGCCATGTTCCCGAAGGTAAGCTGTAATCGAAGTACGGCAGGCTGTGTCTACTGGGCTCAGAAAAATGTCGAACTGAAGAAGGTGAAAAACTTTCAAGCAGAGTTCTCCTTTCGCGACGACGAGCATCTTATTCGGGCAGTGAGCCGTCCAGGCGTATTCGCCCACCGACGCGTTGACGTGGGCGCAAGGCAGCTCATGAGATCTGCGGAAATTGGACCAATGGATCATATCCTGGACATGGGGTGTGGCAGCGGCACTATTTCGCTGGCTGCCGCCAAACGGACAAGGGGCCTTGTTCATGCCGTGGACTCCAACGCTCGGGCTATTGACTGCCTGAAACGATCTGCGGAATGGAACCAATTGAGCAACGTCTGTTGTCACTTGAACGCAGATGGAGAGCTGGATTTGTCACAACCTGTCGATGTCGCATTGGCCAACCCGCCGTATTATGGTGACGATACCATTGCATGCCACTTTGTCGATGTTTGCATCAAAAATCTCAGACCAGGCGGAGCCCTGTTGGTGGTGACCAAACAGCCTCGCTGGTACCACGCCTATTTTCAGTCCAAGCTAGAAGAAATCGCAATTTTTGAGTCTTCCAGTTATTTCGTCTGCTGCGGTAGAAAATCCTAAAGGTGCCATCTTGAGACCTGAACGGCCCTATTACATTACATGCAGTACCGCACCAGCAGGTCATGGTAGATCGTTGTGCCGCGATTAAGCTGATCGATGGCAATCCATTCGTCGCATCGGTGAGCCTGGTCGATACTGCCTGGTCCTAGCACGATCAAATTGTCATGATTACTGTATCGACAGCCGTCTGTCGCGTAGCCAGCAGTCAAGGGAGCAGATTGCTCAGTCACCTTCAAAGCCTCACGGACGAACGGGCGATCGGCTGATGTGTGAAGTGGCGGAAGCGCAGAAACATCAGAGACTTCTAACCCCATTTCTTTCGCAGACCCTACAAGAGACTGTACTAAATCTTCCCATGCTGTAGCGGGCATCGTGCGAAGGAACACTTCGCAAATGGCGTGGCTGGGCGTGATATTGAACTCAGCAGGATGATTGCGCAAAATTACGTTCAGGCTTAACGTAGGAGGATCAAACAGATCGTTGCGCAGGCTGGAATCTTGCCGGACGCGAAAGCTTACTTCGCGCAAGTGATTCAACCAGGGAATCAACTGCCAATTAGCATTGCAACCTGCGGATGTGCTGCTGTGGGCGGCTATTCCATGGGAAACGACATTAAAACGACAACCACCCTTGTGAGCGTTGACCACGCGCAGTTCCGTGGGCTCAGTGATGATCCCCACGCTACCAGCTTGTGCCATAGCGCTAAAAATTTCGCAACGCTTGGCCAATAGGTCAGCTCCCATCATGCCGCACTCTTCGTCGCCGGTAATGAAGAAGTAAATGGGCAAATCTTGCTTTGCTTCGTCAATTCGATCGATGGCGGCCAAAGCAGAAGCTATTGGGCCTTTCATGTCACAGGCGCCGCGTCCCCATAATCGATCGTGGCGAACCGTCGCATCAAATGGCCCTGAGCCGTCAGGCGCGTTCCATCCGTCGGTGGAAACCACGTCGCTATGGGACAAAAAGGCAAGGCCAGTCTTGGATTGCCGCCGACCGGTTCGCAAAGCGGCCAAGGTCACCTTAGGGCAACCTTGCTGATCTAAATGCTGGTAGCTCTGAACGTCGAACCTTCGCTTTTGCAATAGCGTAGTTAGCAGATCGGCACAGTCCGCATTGCTATCGGCAGTTACTGAACCGCATCGGATCAGTTCTCTAGCGATGGTCAGCGGGTCCATAAGCGAATCACTTTCCTAAGCGGGCAATCCATCCGAAAATGCGCTACTGCCACCAGCAGCAAAGCGTATTTAGATGGTAACGCATTGTGTAAGTCCTGTTAATGTCCAGTGAACCAAATCACCACGCCCAAAACTATGCCTAGCGGTCCTTTCAACAACCTTAAGCAGTTGGTATGCTGAAGTTCCTAAAAGACTAGTCGTTCAACCAGATTACAAATCACTGACGGTTGTGTGGCATCCCTCGCAATATTCCAACTCAGAGATTCAATTAGGTTAAATTGTCATGTTAGACGTCGATCCACGGAAAGTAATCGCCTTGATCTTGGGTGGTGGTCGCGGGACTCGCCTTTACCCACTGACCCAGCATCGTGCCAAGCCAGCCGTTCCGTTGGCGGCCAAGTATCGACTGATCGACATACCTATCTCTAACTGCATTCACAGCAATATCAACAAGATCTTTGTACTGACTCAGTTCCTTTCGAATTCGCTCCATCGACACATCCGACAGACCTATCGTTTTGATCATTTTTCTGGTGGTTACGTCGAGTTGATGGCGGCTCAGCAAAGCATGGAAGGTGGCACGGATTGGTATGAAGGAACCGCCGATGCTGTGCGGAAAAATCTCCAGCATTTGGACCAGCGTGGTATTGAGTACATCTTAATTCTTTCCGGGGATCAGCTTTATCGCATGAATTATCTGGATATGCTCCGTACCCACGTACTGAACCGCGCCGATGTGACGATCGCGGCCTTACCAGTGGAACGAAAGGCAGCCAAGGCGCTTGGAGTCATGCGCTGCGATAGACACGGTCGAGTCACCGGTTTTTTGGAGAAACCACAAACGGATCAAGAACTAGACATGGTCAAAATGGATACCGCCTGGATGACTGCTCAAGGACTTGATTGCCAGGGACGAGAGTGTTTGGCTAGCATGGGGCTATACATTTTTAATCGCGAGCTGCTTGTCGAGATCCTTAACAAGACAAACTATCAAGACTTTGGAAAGGAGGTCTTCCCGGCCGCCATCCGAAGCCGCAAGGTTCAAGTACACCTATTTGACGACTACTGGGAAGACATCGGAACGATTCGTGCATTTTATGAAGCCAATTTGCAACT
>DAIRSD010000048.1:13237-15803 GCA_036804625.1 Aureliella sp.
CAAAGCCCGATTCACCATTCGATTTCTTGCGACAGGATCAACCCATTTACTCACGAGCCCGATTTCTGCCTCCAACAATGCTGGATGGGGCTACGGTTAGCAGTAGCCTGATTGCTGATGGCTGCCGCATAGGCAAAGGGTGTGTCATCGAAAATAGCATCATCGGCTTGCGTTGTGTCATTGGCCAAAACGTAACCATCAAGGATAGTATCATCATGGGGTCCGATCTGACCGATAGTCCCGCCGATCTCGCGCAGCACGCTGCCGCCGGACGCCCGCCATTGGGGATTGGCAGCGGATCAAGAATTATTGGTGCTATCCTAGATAAGAATACCCAAGTGGGACAAAACGTTATTATCGAAAACGTAAAGCAAGTAGAGAACAGCGACGCTCAGCCACCCTGCTTGATTCGCGACGGTATCCCCATTCTTTGCAAGGAAGGCATTTTACGCGACGGTTTCCGTCTATTGGGTTAGCCTCGCCGCTCTAAACATCTGGCTGAATGGATGCTTGCGGATTCCCTCGTCTCAGGGAGTCCGCATCCAATCCATTCGCCACAGTAAGATCTTTTAACGTTGACACTTCTAGCTGACCGACTGCATGAAGCGGCAATTCAGGGCTCGAATCCAGCACGCGTGGAGATCGTCCGGCTTGGGTACCCGGCCATCTATGCAAATATTTAGGCGTAGCGTGCCACCCCTCTGCCTGCGCCTAAGCCGGACGAACTCCTTGTACTGCTGGATTTATTGGTACTGTAACGGCGATCAGCCCGAAGCTTCCTAAAATTCTTGCGTATCCGAAAACTCTTCTGGTAACTTCCAGCCAGCCTCCTTGGCCGCCGTTCGAGTTGTGAACAGAATCATGGGTTGTCCGGGCTTTTGATCATCATCTTGAACGACCCATATCAATTGCTGCTGGCTATCGCGCGTATCTTGGACCGTCGTCACAGGATTGCCGCGTTTGGCGATTTCCGTCAACGCTTTTCGAATGCTTTGGTCACGAACGTCAAAGTCTCGCAGTTGCTGATTGCGAGTAATTCCTGATCGCTCAAAAGCGCTACCGTCTAAAGCAAAGCGCCAGAGCCGACTGGCAGCAACTTTATCAGGACTGGCCTGCAAACCTTCGTTGGCTTCTTCACCCACTAAAGCCACAGCACGTTCGATTGGCTCTTGAGCAAACGACAGGCTGATTTTTCGCTGTAAAAACTGTTCAATAGTCATCGGTTCGTTAGGCGAGATACCCGCTGCGCTACCGCCTGATGACGGGACCTGCGAATCTGCAACGGTGGCGAACGGTTGGACGGCAAGCCAACTTCCAAGGAACAAACTGGAAAGCGATTCCGAAGGCAGATAGCCATTGGCGATGGCCGCTCCATCCTCGACGCCAAACCTGGCAAACTCCCGCCAGGAACGAAACATCTGAGGCATTCGTAGCGCCAGTCCGCGCCAATACTCGTGAGGGGAATGCTCGACAAGCCAACCTTCCAATTCCGTACTTGCCTCACTGGCATGCCGATCCCAAGTGTTAGACCAACGCGGCGAGTCGCTATCGTTTGCACCGATTAGCTGCAATTCCCAGTAGAGTGATTCAGCCACATGTAGCTGAACAAGTGCGGCTCGACCATCCTTGCCAAGCTGCTGTTCAATCAACTGAAGCAATCGCGGCGGCAATCGATCTGCCAATTCGCGCCCATCGGAAAACAGGAATCGCGGCGAGCCTAGGATCGTCAAGTCGTACTTGTCACAGGACCGCTGATGCAACCGCTTCAGTTGCGGGCTTAGACGCACTGGATCTTGAGTGTCCCCAAGAGTCGAAACCATGGCTCGGCTACCCATGCTGAACTGCTGGACAAGCGGCTCATCCGCCGGCGCATTTTCATCTGTCTCATTGCCCGGCACGAAAATCGCTTGATCTGGTTCGATGGCCCAAATCGATCGGGAACCAACCGTCTGTTTTAAGGCTCCTAACCACTTGGATTCCAGTTGCCCCAGGGCTATCGGTTTAGACAATTGGACTCGCATCGCGTACCGAGCGAATCGCTCAGGCTCGGCAGGTTGATAAAAGGCCAACGTCACCTGCGATACCTCATTCAAAGCAAGCCCGGTCGGCTGTGTCAATGGTGTCAGTAATTCATCAAGATCGAAATCTCGCCTGAGGATTTTGATCAAGTCGTTGGTGGCCTGCTTCGAAAACAACTGAGCCGGTCGCAGATGGACAATCAGTTGAGCCCCGGGAGGCAACAAGTCCAAGGAAATCGGTGAAGGTGATTCTGGAGGTGCCCAGGGGAACTGATCGCCCTCGAAAACTCGATAGAATCCCGCCAACGGATCAACGGTGGTGGGCGCGATGTGCGCAGAAGGACCTGAAGCTGAGATTTGAGTCGCCGCGTTACGATTAGTTTTTGATGCAACCGAACTTCCATCCAGCGCGCCACTGAATTTTAGTATCAGCACCAGCGCTAGCAACGAAATGCAAGCACCCAGTAAAGGCAACAACCAATTCGGTTTGCGCTTCTTTCTTCGTGCGGTGGCTTGCGTCGCAGGCTGCTTGCCAGCATTGGTCGTGG
>DAIRSD010000049.1:0-15777 GCA_036804625.1 Aureliella sp.
ATTAAATTTACAAAAATGTTGATATCACGATCACGCCTGTCCGTATCTAGAACTCCGTGCTGGGTGCTCGCCTTCTGGCTGTTAAGCTGGGTAGTGCCAACGATGGGCCGGGCAGACGATCACACCGAAAAGTCGGACCAATGGCAGCAGACGATTAAGCCTTTCTTCAGTCAGTACTGCGCGGATTGCCACAGCGGTGAAAGCGCTGAATCGGGGATCGATTTCGACAAGTACCAGCGAGATGAACAGCTTGTCGATGAGCGTGCGAGATGGAATCAGATCTTGGGTATCATCAAGATAGGAGCGATGCCGCCAGCCGACTATGATCCTAAACCTTCCAAAGAACTGCGTCAGCAGGTGTCGCAGTGGCTGCATCGTCGCATCAACACAGTGGACTGTGATCAGATCCAGAATCCTGGTCGCGTTGTCATGCGGCGACTGAATAACATCGAGTATGATAACTCGCTACGAGATCTTTTGGGCATTAACTTTTCTCCTTCGGTCGCGGCGGGCTTCCCAGGGGACGAAGTGGGCGACGGATTAGACAACCAGGGGGGAGTCCTATCGATCTCGCAAATGTTGCTTGAGAAATATATGCAGGCCGCTGAATTGGTGGCCAATCGGGCTTTGGAGAACCCGTCAACTCTTGAGCATCGCTCCACGGATTTGCCGCATCTTTTCTTGGGCGATCAATATTCCTTTCAATTGCTTTTTGGACAGGGGCAGTACGAAATCAAGCCCAGACTTCAGTTCTTGATCGATCAGGACGACACTGCTCAGGTTGATCTACTGGTAGATAATCAATTCAAGGAGTCGTTCAAAGTCACCAAGCGGCGAAAGTCTTTCCGGTTCGAGTCTGATTTGTCAGCGGGCTGGCACGAGGTGACGCTCCGTTTCGTGAGCGACTCGGCAGCCGAGCAGAAAGAAAAGGCAAGGCGAGTGGATATTGAATCGGTTTCGGTCAAGGGGCCGCCTGCCCCTCCTGAGTCTTATCAGAGAATTGTCAAGGTGCTGCCTAGTCAAGAAGTTTCTGCTCTCGACGCCGCGCAAGAGAATCTAGAGCCTATTGTGCGCCGCGCCTATCGACGCGAGCCAACACCCGAAGACATTCAGCGCGTAATGACTTTGGTGCGCATGGCGCTCGATGGAGGCATGCCATTTGAAAGAGCCATGGGGGTGGGACTGCAAGCGATTTTGGTTTCGCCACATTTCTTGTTTCGAGTCGAACAGGATTCGGCCAGCCAACAAGTCGAAGCGTACGCAATGGCTTCGCGGCTAAGCTATTTCCTGTGGGCAAGTTTGCCAGATGACCAGTTGCTGGAACTGGCTGGCCAAGACCGATTGTCAGACCCAGGCGTGCTAGCCGAGCAGGTGCAACGGATGCTCAGAGACCAGCGATCGCAGGCGCTGGTACAACGGTTCTTCGGACAATATCTCGGACTGGGCAATCTGAGAGACGTCTCGCCAGACCCAGAGCGTTTTCCGCTGTGGAACGACCGATTGCGCGCGGCTCTACGTCAAGAGACCGAAATGTTTTGCCAGGAACTGGTGTCGAAGAATTTATCTCTGGAAACATTATTACAAGGCGATTTCACCTATCTGAATCCTCGCCTGGCTGAGCTTTACGGAGTGCCTTTTGACGGAGTCGATCCGGCTGAATTGTTTCGGCAAGGTCCTGGTTACAACATAGACCAGGGGCAACGGCGCGATGGCCTGTATGCTCAGGAAGATCGCTGGCTGAAGGTTTCCACGCCACCCAATCGTCGCGGCATTTTGACTCAAGGTGCCATCCTTACTCTGACATCGAACCCAACAGCGACCAGTCCCGTCAAACGCGGCAAGTGGGGCATGGAGACGATTCTGGGAGATCCACCTCCGGCGGCCCCCCCCAATGTGCCTGCCTTTGAGGAAACTCAAAAAGAGCATAAAAAGCTGACGCTGCGACAGCAATTTGCAATTCATCGCGCCAATCCAAGCTGCGCAAGTTGCCACGACGTGATGGATCCGTTGGGGTTGGGTTTCGAGCATTTTAATGCGATTGGCCAGTGGCGTGAAACGGATGCGGATTTGCCGGTGGATGCGGGGGGTGAGTTGGCTGATGGGCGCAGTTTTAACGGCGCTTTGGAATTAGTCTCGTTGTTGGCGACGGACAAGCCAAAAATCTATCGTTTTTTTGCTGAAAAGCTGCTAACCTATGCTTTGGGAAGGGGCTTGGAACCCTACGATAACTGCGCAGTGGATGCCATCATGGATTCGGCTGCGCAACAAGACTATACTATAGGCAGCTTCATCCAAGCGGTGGTGGCTAGCGAGCCGTTTACGCTGCGAGCCCCCGACTCGACGAAGTCACTAAGCAGTTTGCCTTAGAGCCTATCACGGACACCTCACTTACGAAATTTGAGTCATGGCAAAAATCAAGGTTTCCAGACGAACCGTGCTGCGTGGCGTTGGAGCCGCATTGGGACTACCATGCCTGGAAGCGATGTTGCCTAAACATAGTGCTTTTGCGGCTGAGCCCATGCTACCCAGACCAGTGCGTTTGGCTTGGGTCTTTTTCCCTAACGGGACCACTCCGGAGAGCTGGCATCCGCAAACTGCCGGTCGGTCGTGGGAGATTACTCCATCGCTTGAGCCGCTGCGGGAACACAGAGAGGACCTGACCGTCCTAAGCGGGCTAGCACAAGTGAATGCTCGATCCTTGGGGGACGGGCCGGGCGATCACGCTCGCAGCGCCGCCGCATTCCTCACCGGTGCTCACCCTTATAAGACTGGTGGCACCAGAATTTCCGTAGGCAAGAGTGCTGATCAAATTGCGGCCGAACAAATCGGCCAGGGCACTCGATTGCCATCGATCGAGCTTGGAATCGAGGGTGGCAAACCGGCTGGAGCCTGTGACAGCGGCTACGCCTGCGCCTACTCGAACAATATTTCGTGGAAGACCGCTTCGCAGCCAATGTCCAAGGAGATCAATCCACAACTTGCCTTTGATCGGCTGTTTGGTACCGGAGGTGGTACGGCGGCTTCGGATTCGCTACTGCTGAAGCGATCGATTTTAGATCTGGTCGCTCACGACGCCCAGCAACTGCACCGTCAACTGGGGGCTTCGGATCGCGACAAATTGGACGAGTATTTAAGTAGCGTCCGCGAGACCGAGCGACGCATCCAGCGGATGTCCACTCCGGTGGAGGGCGACGTTGGTAAGCATCGTCCGAATGAAAAGCCAAAGGACTTGCGAGAGCATATCCGAGTAATGTTTGATATTCTTACCCTTGCGTTTCAAACCGACACCACCCGCGTGGCCACCTTGATGCTAGGCAACGAAGGTAGTAACGCAACCTTCCCGATGATTGGCGTCAACGAAGGGCATCATCACCTGTCGCACCATCAGAATGATCCCGAAAAAGTTGCCAAGATCGCCTCGATTGACAAATTTCTAGCCGAACAATTTGCATACTTTGTTGGGCGATTGAAAGAGACAAGCGAGGGGCAATCCAATCTGTTGGACAACTGTTTGGTAGTCTACGGATGTGCTATTCGAGACGGAAACCGGCATGATCATCACGACTTGCCAATTCTCATGGCTGGCCGTGGAGGCGGTACTGTCGTTCCTGGTAATCATCTACAATACGCCAGCGAGACTCCTCTGAACAATCTGTTTCTAACGATGCTATCGATCGCGGGCGCTCACGTGGATCAGTTCGGTGACAGCACCGGCAAACTGGAACTGTCCTAGACTGGTTACATTTAGCAGTTGCCCGGCTCAAAAGTGAGAGTGGAAGTTGAACCTCCTTGCCTGTATCCGTCTGGCGATCTGTTTGGTTTGGCTGTGGATGGTGTCTGCTCCAGCACTGGCTTGGCAAGCCGCAACTGCTGAAGTACCCGGTCCATTGACTCCCGAGCAGTCAATGGCCAGTATGCAATTGTCCGACGATTTGATGATTGAACTTGTTGCGGCCGAGCCGCTGGTGCAAGATCCGGTTTCCGTTTGCTGGGATGCGAAGGGGGCACTGTATGTTGCCGAAATGGGCGACTACCCACAACTAGCTGATGGTGGGCGCATTCGTCGATTGGTGGACGCCAATGGCGATGGGCAAATGGACTCGTTCACACTCTACGTTCCGCAAATCGCTTATCCCACTAGCGTGCTGCCCTATCGAGATGGCATCTTGGTGGCGGCTGCTCCTGACATTCTGTGGTTTCAGGATTTGGATGGTGATGGCGTCGCAGAACAGCGGCAGGTCGTGTTGACCGGTTTTGGTCAAGGCAATCAACAATTGCGAGTCAATGGCTTGGTTTGGCGTTGGGACGGCTGGATCTATGGTGCCAACGGACGCAGCGGTGGCAATATCCATTTTGCAGCAGACTTTGTCCGGCCAGAATCGCAATTACCAACGAATGCTGAACCTGTGCCCATCACCAATTGTGATTTTCGCTTCCATCCCGATCGGCGACTTTTGGAGGCGACGGGTGGTTTCACTCAGTTTGGTCAAGCTTTTGACGACCGAGGGAATCGATTTATATCCTGGAACACAATTCATGTCCGCCACGTAGTCATGGAGCAGCGATATCTGAATCGCAATCCGCACGCCGCCATGACTCAGACGACAGCAGAGATTTGCCAGGAAGGCTCGACAGCCAGAATCTTTCCCGTGAGTCAGACGACTCAGCGGTTCAATGCCGAACCTCCCGGATTCTTTAACGCAAGCTGTGGGTTATCGATCTACCGTGGCCATCGTTTACCGACTAGATTTTTGGGCAACGCTTTTGCCTGTGAACCGTTGTCCAATTTGGTTCACCGCGACGTGCTTCAGCAGAATCAAACTACGTTCATTGCAAGTCGCCCCGCCGAAGAGCTTGAGCGAGAATTTCTGGCTGCCAGCGATCCCTGGTTCCGTCCAGTCAATACTGCCACCGGTCCTGATGGAGGTCTGTATCTAGTCGATTTCTACCGACCTTGGGTTGAGCATCCTCAGTTCGTAGCCGATCGCAATGCACGAGAATCCGTTGATTTTTCTACGGGGCGTGACTATGGTCGCATCTATCGGGTGATTGGAAAATCGAACAAAGACCTTGCCGGTCAACCACAGAACTTACAGAACCTAAAGGATGCCGACCTAGCGAACTTGCTGGGGCATCCCAATGCCTGGCAGCGCGAAACGGCTCAGCGTTTGTTGATCGAGCGCGCTACTGTGTCACCGGAGCGACTGCTTGCGCAAATCCTGGTCAGTAACAACGAACTGGAACGTCTCCATTTGTTCGCTACGCTAAGCGGTTTGCCACAGGATGACTCAGCAGCTATCGCCAACCTCCAGCGTATGCTGAGCGATCCGTCGTCGGCAGTGCGAAGATTAGGGTTGCAATTGAGTGAAGCGTTTGCAAGGCTGGAGTCTAAAGGCGATTGGTTAGCTGATCGAATCGACTCGCTAATGAAGGACGCTGATCCTAAAGTTCAACTGCAAGCCCTCGCGACTGTCAGCTACTTTCCAACTGCCGTAAGTGCGTCTGGGCTGGCTCAAGCTTTTGAGCGCAGCGGGTCTGATCTTTGGATTCGCCAGGCCATTTTCGCATCGCTGAGTGGTCTGACGGTCAAATTTATAGATTCTCTGTCGCAGAACCTTGGCTCGCCGGAGCAAATGGACCTGGAGCAGATTCAGTGGTTACTGCAGGTGATCGCTTCGGAGGCAACGGGCCAGCGGCGTGAATGGGAAGCGCTAAGCGATCGACTTGCGATTCAGACCCAGCAACAGCAACCGAATTCATTTTGGCAGTCGATGATCTCCCTGGGGCTGGCAGGCAAGTTAGGCGGCGACTGGGTCGAACTGTTCACTGGAAAAAGTCCCAACTTTGCAAGCTACCTTAAGAACATCGAACAACAGACCGATGACAATTACCCTATGAATCATCGACTGATTGCCATAGGTCTGATGGCATACGTGGACAGCCCACAAGTGACTGCTGCACTCAAGCGCAGTCTATCAGCAGATCAACCACCTGTTGTTCAGCAGTGGGCGGCCAAAGCGGTTGCAGGCCGGTTCACGGATGCTCGAGTCGCATTGTTGATTCAGTCCCTAAGCGCCATTTCTCCGGCAGCTCGTCGCACCGCCATAGACCTGATGATCGCTCGGCAGCCTTGGGCACTGCGACTGGCTCAGGCTTTTCAGGACGGCCAGATCGATCGGAGCCAATTGGACGATCTTCAGCGACAGTTGCTAGTAGGTCAATTGCCTGCTGAAATGCGAGGCTCCATTGTACAGCTCTGGAATCGCCCCAGCAGTGGCAGCAAAGATCAGATGTTGATTCGATATCTTCAGTTGTATCAGTCCGGCGGGGATACTGCACAAGGTAAACGCTTGTACGAGCAGCACTGCCAAAGCTGTCATGCTATTGGTACTCAGGGCCATCGAGTTGGCCCCGATCTAACCGCCGTGGCAGGTCGCAGTCCGGAAGATATCATCATCGACATCTTGGATCCAAACCGATCGGTAGCCGCCGATGGACATGTCTATACAATATTGACCAAAGATGGCGAAGTGCTGGCTGGGGTGATAGCTGGTGAGAACACAACCACCGTCACTGTAAAGAAGGCGGGTGGAGAAATGGTAAGCGTGCTGCGACAGGACATTCAAGAGCTAAGGCATCTTGGTAAATCGCTGATGCCCGAAGGATTTGAGTTGGCGCTTACGCCCGAGCAGATGAACAGCATTGTCGCCTACTTGAAGTCACCGCACTAATTTTTGAGCTTAAGGACACGCACATGACTGGATCACTAGGTTGGATGGTCGGATTCATGGGAACGATTCTGACCGCAGGGTTCTTTGGCACGGCCCAAGCGAATCCGTACCCATGGCAAGTCGGCGCGGCTACCTCTGTGATGCAAGCTGATGATGACATGGTGATCGGTGGAGGCATTGGGCCAGGCAAAGTTCAGGGGCAGGAAGGTAACTTGCAAGCAACCGCATTGGTGATTCACGGTGAAATCAATTTGTGCATTGTCAGCGCTGATATCCTGATGATGCATCGCGATTACATGGACCAAGCTGCTCGCGGCATTGAACAGGCGTGCGGAATACCGTTTGAAAATATTCTGATCAACGCCAGTCACACTCACCACGCTCCTTCGACTGTTACCGTGCATGGGTATCAGCGAGACGAAGAGTTCTGTCGCCGAACTGTGCAAGCCATGATCCAGGCGGCGCAGCAAGCCAATGAACGCGCCGCGCAGGCTGCTCCCAGTCAAGCGGTGTTTCGCTTGGGACAAGAAGCCACTGTTGGGCAAAACAGTCGGCAGTTGTTAAAAGATGGGCTGATCTACTGGATCGGTCCGCGTGACGATTTTGTCAGACCCACCGATCCGTTTGATTCAGATCTGCCTGTTTTAGCTTTTCGTCAAGCCAGCGGACAACTCAGTGGCCTGATTTTTAATCATTCCACACATTGCATCGGTACACGTAGCGGCAAGCGGTCCCCCAGTTTCTATGGGTTAGCTGCTCAGGAGTTGGAAAGCGAACACGGAGCGCCGGTCTGCTTTTTGTCGGGTGCCGCCGGATCGACTCACAATCTTGCGCTCGACTGCGACGAGATGGTCTTGAGAATCAAAGCGGCTTTCAACGATGCATTGAAGCAGGCCCAGCCTTTCGCTTCATCGCGCTTAGCTTCCAAGAAAGTTGAAATGCAGTTTCAAATTCGAACCTTTGACGAGCAGCTTGAAGACCAAGCGGTGAATACCTACTGTCGGAAATATGCTCCGCAGCATGCTGACGATATCATTCACGTTTTTCGTGAAAGCCGCCGGAAGCTAAAGCCGTTACAGGGACAATCGTTACCGATGTGGTTGCAAGCGATGCGAATTGGTGACGTCTACATGGTTGCTGTGCCAGCCGAATTTTTTACAGTGTTGGGTCTCGATATCAAGCGACGCTCGCCGCATCGATACACCTTTGTTTGTGGACTTTCCAACGACTACGTAGGCTATTTGCCTAGCCAACAAGGTTTTCGAAACGGTGGATATCAAACCTGGATGGGGCTGCATAGCTTCGCAGAAATTGGCACGGGGGAAGCGGTTGTCGATCGGGTGCTTGCTTTGTTGGAAGAACTAGACCAATAGCCCTTCGCTGGATTAGATAACTGGGAAATTGCCAGGAATACCAGCACAAAAGTAGCTCAGTTCACAATTTTTAATGCTCAGAACACAACCGCTGCTACTGCGTCCACCCCAGAAGTCGAACCGCAACGTAGTAACGGCGAGCCTGCTTGGCGCACGCTCTTGGGTTGCTGGAGCATTGGCGCGCAGCTTTCATCTGGTTGTAAAAACGCACGTCACAAGATCGACGATCGGTGCATTGATTGCGATAGCAGGCATCGTGATCCGCACATGCCTTTCGAAAATCAGCTCCGTGAGACCCCTGAGGCAACAGACGGTTGCCGCCATTGGAAATGCCAGGGCCACAAGGCCGCCATCGAGGGCAGTCTTGTCCTGCCATCGCTGCTGAGCCGCTCGGGCCAAGCAAAGCCAAAAACAATAGCACGAGAACTCGTTTTGTATTCATGATGGCTTTGTCCCGTGGTAACGGCGGCGGTTGTCCAACAACCACTGGGAACCGGATGCTGAGGATTAACTAGTCGCTTCCTACTTGCCCCTGAGTTATCGAATGCTTCGATACGGCAACTGTACTACGACAAACTGTTCCGTAGAAAATCATCAGCGAAGACGTTCTGCCTGCGCAATTTATTCCTATCGAAGGAGCAATTCCGATCGAATGGGTTAAAGGGTCACAAGCCTAAAGAGCTTGGCCAGATCACACGTAATGTCCGGAGCAACAACGGCAAGATCAGTAGATTGGCTGTCAGGCCACCTAACATGACAATGGTTACCAGGAATCCGAACTGAACCGTTGGGACAAAGTCTGAAAGGGTCAGGACCATAAAGCCCGCGATCAGTGCCAGATTGGCCAGTATAATGGCTAGTCCCACCGTTCCATGAGCCTGGCGAATGGCGGCATTAAAATCCCGTCCAGATTTCAGTTCGTGACGAAAGCGATACAGGTAGTGAATACTGAAGTCGACTGCCAAGCCCATCGAAACGCTGGCCAACATGGCGGTAGCCATATTCATCTTCAGCCCTAACCAGCCCATCGTACCGATGACAATCAGAATGGGCGAAGCATTGGGTATCAAAGCGAGTAGGGCCAGTCCAATACTACGGAACGATATGGTAAGCATGACCACGATGGCTGCTACGGCAACGCCAAAGGTGATCCACTGGTCCGACAGCATGCTGCTGACCAAGAACATGATTAGGATTTCTGCACCCGCCGTCCTGGCGGTGGGGCTGTACTTGCGACCAATCGATTCGATAGCATCCAATCGGTCTAGTTTGGCCTGATTGCCAGCCAGATCCCCGGTCATTACGGAAATTCGCATGACGTTGCGGTCTCTGTTCCAGAATCCTGAAACCAACCCGGGTTCGAATTTGGTAAGCAATTGCAATTGGTTGCGAGCCGGTGTATTGATCGCTCCGGCCATCAGTCTCTCTGTAAGCGTCTGCGGCTCGCGACCTGGCTTTCCCTTTAGAAAACGCAGCAGATCGGGAATGCTCATCGATCCACTGACACCGGGCACACTGGCCAGTTCGGTTTGAATCTGTTCGATCGTCTTAATAAAGTCGTTGAATTCGGGGGCTTTAACATCTGGCGCATAGATGATCAGGTCGTAACCAACCGTGGTCGCAAGTTTACTCGATATGGAATGGTAAGACTTCACGATGGGACTGTCCGCATGAAGATTGTCGGTAAAGTCGGGGGCCGATTCCAGCTTTGTGGTCCCGATGGACAAGAAACCCAGGGCAGCCAGACCTGAAATGGCAAACCACCATGGGTGACGTTCGACCGCAGCCATAATCCAGTTCAGCAATAGGGCAACCTTGTCTTCTCCTGGTGCATGCATCGGATCGCTGGAAGCCCGACCCAGCAAGGTGGCACCGGCGATCAGCCCAAAGATAGCCACCATGACCAGAAAGGTACCCAGCGACATCATCAATCCAAAACTTTGGACGGGTACAATGCGACTAACCATCAAGGAGGCAAAGCCACCCACTGTAGTCAAGATAGTCCAGAAGGTAGCAGGTCCGACATGTGATAGAGTGCCTCGTAAGGCATTTACCGGATCTAATGTCGCACGGTACTCGCGGAAGCGAATAGCAAAGTGGACCACCGTGCCTACTCCAATCACTGTTACCAACGCCACCAGCGGTGAACTGACCATGCTCAACTTCAATCCGCCAACAACCATCAGGGCTTTGGTCCAAACAAGTGCTAAATGGACCACCACCAAAGGCATCAACATCCACCGCAGATTACGGAACATGATAGCGATGACCAGGGTCATCACTAGTGTTGAATAGATACCAAGCTTCTGGCCGTCGTTCTCCAGGTGACTAAAGACATCGTCCACCAGTACAGAGCCACCGGCAACTACGGTTTCAAAGGAATTCTCCTGAGCTGCCTGCCGTAGTTTTTCTATCGTTTGAGCGCGAGGCTGATCCGGCGTGTCTTCCAGCAACTTCAAGGTCACGACGATGGCCGTAGTTGTCCCGTCGGAAGAGATTAGGCGATTGCGGTACAGGTCGCTGCCGACTAGTTCTTGTTGAAGAGCTTGGCTGGTGATGGAACCATCGTGCAGCATTTCCCTGAACGACTTACCGCTCATCGGATTGGAAGGCAGTCGCATGCCAGCCAAACTGGTGATACTATCCACTCCAGGTACGGCCGATAGCTTCGCTCCGAACTGCTCCAATCGTTCCATGCCTTCAGCGGTAACCAGAGCGGGGTCAGAATAGGCGATGAAGCAGGTTTCTTGCGCGCCGAAGATTTCCTTGGATTCGATATAGTTCTTTAGCCTGGGATCCGATTCGTGAAAAAGCCGTTCTAAGCTGCGGTCAAACTGTAGCCTCTGAGCTACCGGAAATGCCGCTATACCAGCCAGCAATGATAGGGCTAACAGCACGTATCGCCACTGAAGCAATTGATCGACCCAGAATTTGATACGAGGCTTTACATCAAAGTCATAATCCGTATTGTCTTGCATTGGAGAGCTACCCAAGATTGGGTGCGATTGGATTTCACTCTGGTTGGTTGGCCTGGAGTCCATGATTTGTAGTATTCCTTGTCGATAACTTCGATGTACGCCTACAGCGGCTGCGCTATCATAAGAGGCTGCTGCCAGTCAACAAGCCTACAGCTTCCGAAGGCTGCTGAAAAACTGCCACCTTTTTGCAGTCAACCCAAACTAAGTCGACGAATCGATAAGCCTTTGACGCCTAGCGACGCCACTGGAATAGGCAGCCGCTTCAACGGCACTGGCTACCGCCTCGCTGACTCGGCGGTCAAAGACGGACGGCACGATGTAGTCGGCATGCAATTCGTGCGGAGCAATAATTCCAGCGATTGCCTGAGCAGCAGCTAACTTCATGGATTCGTTGATCTGCGAGGCTCGGCAATTGATGGCACCGCGAAAAATGCCTGGAAAGCACAAGACATTGTTGATTTGGTTGGGATAGTCAGAGCGTCCGGTGGCCATGACTGCTACATGGCCAGCTACCAGTTCAGGCATGATTTCCGGAATCGGATTGGCCATTGCAAATATGATGGGATCACTGGCCATCCGCTGGACATCCTGCAAATCAATGACTTTAGGGACTGAAAGACCAAAGAAGACGTCAGCACCTTGGAGTACTTCGCGAATCGTCCCTCGCTGTTTTTCCGGATTGGTGTTTTCGGCAAACCAGTGTTTGATCCAGTTCATGTTTTCAGTTCGCCCATGGTACAGAGCACCTGTAGTATCGCAACCGATCAAATTTTTGACACCAGCGCTCATGACAATCTTGGCACAAGCCACACCTGCCGCGCCAATTCCGTTGACTACAACTTTGACCTGATCGATCTTCTTACCAACCACTTGCAAAGCGTTGTGCAGAGCCGCCAGAACTACCACGGCGGTACCATGTTGATCGTCGTGAAAGACGGGAATGTCCAGTTCAGCCTTCAAGCGATCTTCGATTTCAAAACAGCGAGGTGCTGAGATATCTTCCAAGTTGATGCCACCGAAACCGACCGCAATATTCTTAACCGTGCGGATGATTTCTTCAGGATCTTTGGTATCTAGACAGATAGGAAAAGCGTCGATACCGGCAAACTATTTAAAAAGCTGGGCTTTCACATCCATCACGGGCATCGCCGCTACGGGCCCTATGTCGCCCAAGCCCAAGACTGCCGTACCGTCAGTTACAACAGCCACCGTATTTTTCTTGATCGTTAAACTAAACAGCTTTTCAGGATCCTGATGAATGGCTTGACAGACTCGAGCTACGCCCGGAGTGTAGGCCATGGAAAGATCCGATCGTGTCTTGAGTGGTACCTTGGAAACGACCTGAATCTTGCCACCGATGTGAATCAAAAAGGTTCGATCGCTAACATGCACGACCTCGACGCCATCGAGCTTCTGGACCGCATTGACGATTTCTTGATCGTGTGATTCACTGGCCGCGTTGACTGTAATGTCCCGGACCAAAAAGTCTTTACCAACGCTGACGATGTCGATACCTTCGATGTCTCCTCCGGCCTGTCCAATGGCCGTGGTGACCTCGCCCAGTTTGCCAGGCCGATTGCGAATCTTCACGCGTAAAGTCAAACTGAAACTGGCATTGGGCGACGCTGAGGGAACCATGACAAATTTCGCTACGAAAAAGGTGGTGATGGAGCGACCCTGGAAAAAAGATCACTCAATGTGTCGATGGCGGATAGTATACCACTATTTAGCGGGTCAGACGCATGCCACATGGGGACGGTATTATCATTTGATTGCAGTATTTGCATAGATTGCTTAAACTGTGAGATCTTTAACCCGCCACTTAGGAATAAACCATGAGAACTCAATTCATTTGGATTGCCTGTTTAGCGTTTTGCGTAACGCCAAACAGTGGCCTAAAAGCCCAGCAGTCGCTTTCATTGGTGAGAATCTTCACGGGACTTTCCAGTCCACTTTATGCAACTAGCGCTCCTGGAGATCCTGGATATTTGTATGTTGTTGAACAAGGCGGCAATATTCGCGTGCTAAATCTCAATACGAATCCGGTGTCGTTGCTGGCCACCCCCTTTCTTTCAGTTGCCCAGTTGTCGCTGGATCATGATTTTGGTTCAGGCGGAGAAAGGGGCTTGCTGGGCCTGGCCTTTCATCCCGACTACGCTACCAATCGACGATATTACGTCTACTAGACGGACATAAGTGGAACTGCGCGTGTTCGTAGCTATCAGAGGTCCAGCACGGCACCTCGTACCACGGATACTTCGACTCGAGCAGATATCTTGCAAATCGCACAGCCATTTTCCAATCACAACGGAGGCTGGATGTCTTTTGGAGCCGACGGATTCCTCTACATCGCTTCTGGTGATGGCGGTGATGCTAACGATCCTGGCAATGTTGCGCAGAATAAGAATTCCCTGCTCGGAAAGATATTACGCATCGCTCCGTCGACGGACAGCGTAGGAGGTTATCAAATTCCGGCTAACAACCCTTGGGTTGGTCAGGCGGGTGTTCGGCATGAGGTATGGGCTTACGGACTTCGCACCCCTTGGCGATGCAGCATTGCTCGAGCTACTGGTGATTTTTATATGGCAGACGTTGGGCAGGGAGCGAGGGAGGAAATCAACTTCCAGTACTCAACCAGTCCGGGCGGCGAAAACTACGGCTGGCGACTTCGCGAAGGCACGATCCAAACTCCCGGTAGCGTGGGTGGGCCACAGCCTCCAGGCAACGTCGAGCCAATTTACGATTACACACGCGGAAGCAATCCGTTTCAAGGCAGGAGCGTGACAGGCGGGTATGTCTACCGTGGCCCCATACCAGGACTGCAAGGGCATTACTTCTTTGGCGATTTTGCTACGAGAAGGCTGTTCTCGTTGCGATTTGCTCAGTCGCCAACCACTAACTTTGACGGCTCGAATCATAACTCGTTGATCGACTGGACCAGCAGTGTACAGCTTGATGTTGGCAGCTTGGGCAGCATCTCTTCATTTGGCGAAGATTCGATTGGAAATCTCTACTTGATCAATCTGGGTGGCAACATCTACAAGTTTCAATCCGGCAATATTCCAGAACCTGTGTCTGTCTTGGCCAGCTTTATCTACCACGCTGGTTGGAGCGGAACTGCTACGCCTCAATGGGACGCTATCGATCAAGTTAAGACGTTAGCTCAACCGAGCCCTACACCGACTTTACTTGGGCTGAATCACTTAACTAACACGATTCATGGCATAAACAGCGTTGTGCTGGACATCGATCACTTGGACAATCCCGGACAAGCGATCTGGCAATGTACGCAGAGTCCACAAGGGGCATTCAATCAAGCTGAACACCCCATTTCCAATTGGGATGCCGCACCTTCGCCAACGGTTACCGTCTTCTCCGGACAAGGGACCGCAGGTTCCGATCGATTCCTGTTGCAGTGGCCAAACAACTCGATTACCAATCGCTGGTTGTCGATCAAGTTGACAGTTGGAAATTTTTCGACGACACGAGTATTAGGTCATTTGCGAGGCGAGGCTACCTTTGCAGACGGTGGTGTGTTTACCGTTCTGGTTGGTGACATATTGGAAATTCGTTCTGCTCTGGCTACTCAGGTAAATGCCAGTAGTTTGCATGACCTGGATAAGAGCGGTGTAGTGTTGGTAGCAGATATTCTTGCCGCTCGGAGCAATCTTGGCACGACTCTTCGGCAGATAACCTTGCCGGCTGTGCCATAAGTACGATTTAAAGCCTATCTCTGAACTATTCACCCTCCTCACCCTGGACATTGCTTAGTAAATCCGTTGGAGAGGAGTACTAATTTGCGATAGTCTGCCATTGGCTTCGGCACGCTTAGCGCACTCTTCTTCTGAAGCTAATCGCTTCTTCACGTTCCACTCGCAATATCTTTGCGCTTGGTGGCTATAGTTACGCTCAGTTGGCAAAGCAAGTCCACAAGGTATTCCGACAAGATGGTCCGAGACCTAGAGGCTAGATCAGCGACACATGCTAGGTTCATCAACACTTCAGGAGACGTGATGTTGAATACGACAACCAATCAACTACGGGAACCAACCTTTACGCCCACCGATCGCCTGACCAATGTTCGAGTCAAGCATCCCAGATCGATATTTGTCAGCGATGTTCATTTGGGTTGTAAGTATGGAAAAACCGTCGAGTTTCTCGAATTTCTGAATCGATATCAGCCTGAGTACCTTTATCTGGTAGGAGACATACTGGACGGTTGGAGATTGGCAAGAAATTGGTATTGGGTTGACAGTTATAGTCAAATTATTCATCGCCTCAATCAACTTGCCGACTCAGGTACCAAGATATTCTACACCCCAGGCAATCACGATGATTTTCTGAGACGATTTCTATCGGTGACTTCTCTTTTCGGGAAAGTTCAGGTAGCTGATCAATTCGTGCATACTACCGCTGATGATCGACAATTGGTGATCATTCATGGAGACCAATTTGATCTCGTTGTTAGCAGACACCGAGTCATCAGTGGACTGGGTGACCGAGCGTATGATGCTTCGATGCTGCTAAACCGTTGGTTTAATCGAGTCTGGTGTCCTCTGGGAGGTGATCCCATTTATGCGAGCAAATATCTTAAGCAGCAAGTGAAAAAGTTTACCAACCGGGTGAGCAATGTTGAGGACACTGTGATAAACTACGCCAAGAGTCTTGGTTGCTCCGGGATCGTTTGTGGACACA
>DAIRSD010000050.1:0-15622 GCA_036804625.1 Aureliella sp.
TCCCTCTGCCACTTGACGCCCTTGCACCATGCCACCAAACGGGGCGTAAATCGTTGCTTCACGAAGTTGTTCTTGAGCTAAGCCAAGCTGTGCCTGGGCAACTCCTATCAAAGCGATTTTCTCTCGAACTCCGTTTTGGGCAGAGGCTAATTTGGCCTCCGCCACTCGTTCTGCTGCCTCTGCAAAGTCCAATTCGGTGTCGCTGATGGCATCACGCTCTGCCAGGGATCGCGCTCTTTCGACCGCCTGCTTCGCCTCTTCCCACACCGCTCGGGCCTCGCGGACAGGTGGTGCATTGTCAGGATTTAGCGCATCCACGGGATCGCCTGGCTTGAGCCCAACCGCCGAACGGGCCTGAGTCAATTGTGCTTCCGACTGGCTGACCTGCAATTGAAATTCGGTCGAGTCCAATTGAACCAGCGGAGAGCCCGCAGGCACTTGATCTCCAAGATCTGCAAGAATCTTGACGACACGACCAGCCACCTTAGTACCAATGGTGGCTACTTCGTCAGCAACCAAACTTCCCTGAGTTCGAACCGTGTACGGCAATGTCTCTAAGGCAACTACATGGAGAGCGCCGCTGACTTCCGTGGTATTGACGCGTGGCTCTTGGTTGACCGCCTTATCGTCGGACTCGCAGCCTAACGACAGTGCGAGCATGATACTATACTGACTAAGCAGCAGAATCTTGAATATTCTCAACGCAGGCATATTTGACGATCGGTGGGATTAAAAAATCGGAAGGGGTTTCAGCTAGGCTTGAACTGTTATAGGCTGACATACATCAAAAGTAAGCTTTCTCCATTCTGATTACTCGTTAGCCCGATCAAACCCCAAAATAAGGTAGTTTAGACCGTTTTCCTTGACTTCCCACCGATTCGACCAAGTTCAACCTATCTCTGATGCTTGCCTTAATGCTGAAATTCACTCATGTCCACTGCTTCTGACGTGGATTCGATGGGCTCAAACCATCGATAGATCGTAGGCAGCACCAGAAGCGTAAGCGCAGTTGAAGTGGCCAAGCCACCAATGACGACTGTTGCCAGTGGTTGCTGCACCTCGGCTCCCGAACTGGTTGATAATGCCATGGGTATGAAGCCCAGCGCACCGCAGGTAGCAGTCATAAGTACCGGGCGTAGTCGATCCATTGCGCCTTTAACCACAGCATCTTGCTGACTGTCGCCACTGTGCCGTAAGTGCCGCACATGTTCGATCAGGACCACTCCATTCATGACTGCAATTCCAAAAAGCGCTATAAATCCAACTCCGGCAGAAATCGAGAACGGCATGTCACGCAACCAGAGCAACAGAATTCCACCTGTTGCCGCAATAGGTACGTTCAAATAGATCAGCATAGCCAGTTTGAAGGAGTTGAACGTCACATATAGCAGGGCGAAGATCAAAAGTAACGCCACAGGTACAGCGATGGACAGCCGCTGAGTGGCTTGCTGTAAGTTTTCAAACTGGCCGCCCCACCTTAGCGTGTAACCAGCAGGCAGTGGAACAAGTTCCTCGACGTTTTTCTGTGCGTCAAATACAAAACCGGCCAAATCGCGTCCACGTACATTGCACTGAACAAGAATTCTTCGGCGAACTGAATCACGACTGATTTCCACTGGTCCTTCTTCTACAAAGATTTTCGCCAGTTGGCTGAGTGGAATTTGTCCGCCTTGAGAATCTTCTATCTTGAGATCTGCCAACTTTTGGACGTTCTCGCGCCAGGCTGAATGGAGTCTTATTTGCAACGGAAATCGCCGCTGACCCTCGAACACCTGCCCTATCACCATTCCTCCAACTGCACTGATGACATCCAATACGGATCGAGCGTTAATACCATATCTGGCAATTGCCTTTCGATCAATCACAACACGTAGGTAGGGCAATCCAGCAATTTGTTGTGCCTGAACGTCGGCAGATCCGGGAACTTTGTTCAGTACAGCAACGATCTCATCTCCCTTGCGTTTCAGTTCGTCCAAGTCATCACCGTAGAGACTAAGCCCGATGTCAGATCGTACCCCCGCGACTAGTTCTTGCACTCTCAACTCAATTGGCTGAGTGAAGCTAAAAGTGTTTGCAGGCACCTCTTCAGACAAACTGGCTTGCATCTCTTCAACAAGCGTAGTTTTCGAAATCCTACGCTCCCATTGATGGAGCGGCTTTAGACGAACGATTACGTCAGTCTGATAGACTCCCATAGGATCATTTGCAATCTCCGGTCTTCCAGTTTTAGAAACAACTGTCTCAACCTCTTGGAATTTCAGCAGACATCGCTCAATTGCTTTTGTCATTTCAACAGAGGTCTCGAGAGAGACACTGGGCAGCCGAGTCGCTTGTATGGCCAGATCACCTTCGTCTAATTTGGGGACGAACTCAACTCCAAATCGCGAAGCTGCCAGTACGCTGATGAAAAACAGAGCTAGGGAGAGCGATAGCATTAGCTTGGGTCGCCCCATCGAGAATCTAAGCGTCGGGCGATAGACGCCTGCTATCCATCGAATGAGAAATGTTTCTTTTTCGGTGATTCGACGGGCGAGAAAAAGTGAAGCCATGACTGGCATCACTGTAACGGATATCACCAGTGCCGAGGAAAGAGCGGTCATAAAGACAAAAGCCATCGGTCGAAACATCTTGCCTTCCATTCCCTGCAAACTAAGGATCGGAATAAAGACAATGATGACTATCAATCCGGCAAAGAGTATCGGTTTGCCCACCTCCTTTGCCGATTCTTGGTACACTCCAAGCGGGACATGGTCTTGATTGTGAGATTGGCGGTAATGTGCCGCGCGTCGAACACAATTTTCGATCATCACTACGGAACCGTCTACGATCACACCAAAATCAACCGCCCCCAGGCTCATCAAGTTAGCTGACACTCCGGCATAATGCATGGCAATCAAGGTGCAAACTGCGGAAAGGGGAATCGCGGCTGCCACAATCAGCCCGGCTCGAATGTCGCCCAGTAGAAGAAATAGCATGATGATCACCAAGACTACGCCTAGACCAATATTTTCAGCGACTGTTAGGATCGTCTTGGCGACAAGCTCGGTACGATCATAAAAAGTATCAATGACCACACCTGGTGGAAGAGTTTTTTCGATCTGACCGATCTTTTGTTTAACGTCGGTGACTACCTGACGGGAATTTCCTCTCATGATCATCATGACCATGCCAACAACAGCTTCTCGATCACCATCTCGAGTTTCTGCACCCTGCCGTAACATTGGAGCAAAATGAACTTTAGCGACATCCTTCACAAGAACAGGAACGCCATTGTGGCTGGCAATAACAATAGCACTAATGTCATTCAGACTTCCAACCAATCCTTCACCACGCAATAGGCGTTGTTCTGAGCCATGAATGACGTAACCGCCACCGGAGTTGCCATTGTTTTCCTGCAGGGCCGTAAAAACGTCACTAAGAGACAACCCATAATTCTGCAGCCTCTCTGGATCGACTTGTACTTCATAAGTTTTTAGCTCACCGCCAAAAGTATTAACTTCGATCACTCCTGGTACGCTACGAAGTTGATAAGCTATTTGCCAATCGAGAATAGTGCGAAGCTCCTTCAACGAGTACTGGTCCTTGTTTTCAGATCGCACTTCGAACTGGTATATTTCGCTCATGCCTGTAGCAATGGGGCCAAGCTCTGGCGTGCCCATGCCTGGGGGGATCTCTTCTTTGGCACGCAATAGCCGTTGACTGACAATATTGCGTGCCCAATAGATGTCAGTACCATCCTGAAAGGTCACCGTGACTGCGCTTAATCCAAATCGGCTGATGGAACGAATTTCATCGACTTGGGGAATACCGCTCATGGCATTCTCGACAGGAAAAGTGATAAACTGCTCGACTTCGACGGGGCCAAGCGCTGGCGAGTTCGTTAGTATTTGCACTTGAACGTTGGTCAAATCCGGCACAGCGTCCAACGGAATGTTGGTTGCTGCAATCCCGCCGAATCCCAGTGCGATGACGGCCAGAAGTGAAACGATAAAGCGATTGTTAAGCGACCATTCGATGATGTGGCTTACCATAGTTACTCGTCTCCCATCAGCGATTCAAGCATTTTGGACTTCAAGACAAAGCCACCAGAAGTGACGATCTGATCTGACTTGCTTACGCCCCGGAGAATGACTGTCTCATTTCCGTTGCTTTCCCCAACTTCGACCTTGCGGCGCTCATAGATTGTCTCGCCTAGCCTTACAAAGACGAATTGTTCGCCGGCATGCTCCATCACCGCACTCGAAGCTACTTGAATGACCGGGCTGCCACTGCTTTGTGTGATGAAGTCGATCGTCACGAACATCCCTGGCTTCAGTAGGTGGTGAGAATTGTCGGCGACAGCTCGCATAGAGATGGTTCGTGTCTTCTCATCCATGATCTCGCCCGTGAAAAAGATCTTTGCCTCAAATTCGCGGCCCGGCCAAGCGGTATTACGAACGAGCACTGGACGATCCTTCAACGACTCAAGCAGCGGTGCGTCTTTTTCGTAGACATCAGCCTCGATCCAAACAGTCGACGTATCCGCAATAGCCATAATTTGTGTTTCCGGCCTGACCTGCTCACGCAAGACGGCATCTTTAGAAATGACTGTGCCGCTAAGCGGAGCCCGAATCAGATAGTCAGATACCGCTTCCCCTTGTTTGACCGGATCGATATTCTCAAGATCCTTGAGTTCACAACCCATGATTCGCAGATTGGTCGTGATGACAGCCACCCGAGTTTCGGCCTCTTTTACATATTGTTCGGCTTGAAGCTGCGAAGTTTGGATTTCATAGTCGATCTGTTCGAGCCGTGCAAAGAACGTTGCTGAATCTGCATTGCGAGTAGCCTTGGCAGCCATCAACTGTTTGGAAGATATTGCTCCGGAATCGGCTACACCCATCAGACGCTGAACATCGGCTTCGGATTTCACCAAGGCAGCATAAGAAAGCAACAGTCGTTCTCGATAGTCTCCCATAGAACGTCCTGAGAATTTTTCTTGCAGTTCAGATATTTCAATTTTCTGTCGAAGCAGTGTTAGCAATTCCTTGGTGTTCTTGGCCAATTCGTTTTGAAGCTCCAATTTCAGAGTCGCCAATTCCAACTGTAACTTTGCCTGATATAAATCCAGTTTTGCGGTTCCTACTTCGCGACTGTGGACACTTAGCAATACTTGTCCCTCATCAACCTTGTCGCCTAGGGCAACTCTCACAGACTCAACTTGTCCACTGACGTTTGGATAAATATGAGCCAACTTTTCTTCGTTCAGCGCTACCTTCCCAGTGAGACTAATCGAACGTGAAAACGGCTTTTCCACTGCCAGGGATGTCTTCAGCAGGGCTATCGCTTGTTGTCCAGGAGTTAATCGAACTGTTGCGGGCACCTTCGGTTTATCATTGGATAGAGCGCCTCGTTCCTGTGAAGCAACAGACTGGATTGAGTCTTGTGTTATCCCGAAATTCGTTGATAGGCAAGCGATGGTGAAGGCCATGGCAGAACGGACCAGAAATTTGAAGCGATTACCAAATTCAACGACGTTAGCGTGATATGTGGGGGTAATGTAAATCATGTGCTGAACACCTTGGAAAAACGGAATCCCAAAAAGGAGTGAGTCTTAAATCACCTAGAGAATTAGTGCCAGCAAAGCAAAGTCAGCTTTGTCCGGTCAACTGAGTACCCACTGGTGTGGTAAGCAGAATGTGAATTGCCACATAATCGAGTGGAATTCGGTTACCAACGTGTCAAATATTCCAAACGCATAAACTGATGCGTTTGAAGTTAGCAAGATTTGGGGTTGAACGATCCGCGCTGAACATGCCGTTGCGTCGGCCGTCGAGCACGGAAGATTCGTCCGTAAAGAATTTGAAGAAGCACTCGGAACCGACGTCCTGGTTCTGGAAGGGTACTTCAGTTGAGACAAGCAAACCAATGTTGCCCGATACGTCGGGCCTTAATTCGCCCGGTAGAATTGAAAAGGCTAAATGAACGTGGAACTGATTGTCGTCAATTGGTGCGTCATCACAAGAGTGATAACGATTCAGGTGTGACGCAAGTTGCTGATACGTTCCGTCTGACGCCAATAAATCAGAATGTCGATGCCCAGCCAACGGGGGCGTAACCAAGAGATAGAGTAAGAGCGCCCAGCTAACCATCGAACAAAATTGGTCAATTTTAGGCTTTAAGCACATCTTCAATCGGCAAAGCGTCCCAAGTCGATACAAATCCCTCTCGGTGGGCAGTCGTAAACTCCTGCAGTTCAGTCTAATAAGAAAACCTGCTGGCGTCGATAGCGTCTCGCGCAAGCTAGGATTGTCGATTGGCCCATGGTTTAACCCTTCATTGACTTTTGTACGAATTCATGATCCAGCTTGGAATACATCGGGTGACTGCGGGCGAACCCCAGCAAGCCAATTGGACAGGACAACACAACTATTTCCGATCGGATAGCTCTCGTCTGGGCGAATAGCAAATATCGCCAATAGGGGGGGCAATGCTTAAGCTCACTCAAGAGTACGCACAGGCCGGAACATTCGGATCAATCGTTACTGGCAAAGCTTGAACCATTATCAGGCAGACGATGCACCCTGGATCTACTCACGGCCACTGCCCTGATACGCCGACGTTCACGGAATAACCGCCATATCCGACAGGAAGTAGGATCAGGCGGAGTCGCAGATTCTGCGATCGACCTCAAATTGGTCGCCCAGGGAGGGGCTCATGAAGGCAATGCTGGCACTTAGCATGTGCTTCGGAGCATCCGTGCTTTTAGCCGGATGCAACGTCAACCAGAAGCAGGGGATTCGGGCGCGTCCGGGATCGCTTCTGGGAGCCGCTGGTTGGATTCCAAACGCAAATCAAAAAACAGCTCAACCAAAGACTGCAATGCAGTCTGCTGTTCTTCCAGTTTCTGATGCGATGGCTAACGTGCGACTAGCTAGCGCCACAGAACATGCAACTGTTGATCCAAATCAAGACAAATCCAGCGAGACAATCCAATCGCTTGGGTTGGAGGAGCTGCTGGGGCTAGCCTTCGCCAACAACCCGGCCATCCATGAACTGGCAGCCACCACGCAAATCGCGGCTGGCTATCGAACTCAGGTCGGCCTGTATGCTAATCCACTCGTAGGCTACCAAGGGCTACAACTGGCTGACGAAGGTACCGATCAACATCTAATTTTTATTCAGCAGCAGATCATCACGGGAGGCAAGCTGGGGCTTAACCGATCAGTACTCAATGAGGCGGTGCGTGCGCAGCTTCAAGAACTCGAAGCTCAGAAGCTACGAGTCGCCACAGACATTAAGTCCGCATACTACGAATGCCTGAGAATCCAAGAACAGTTGTCGGCCATCGATCAATTCTCCACACTGCTCCAACAGGGTGTGTCCGCTGCTGAAAAGCGAATGCAAGCCGGGGAAGGTTCCAAGATTGATCTACTTCAGACTCATGTACAATTCCATCAGTTGGAATTGGATCGTCGGCAACTGGCAGTTTCTCTCGATGCCAAGCTACGCGAACTAGCAGCAATTGCGGGTGTGCCACAACTGGTACTAGAGCAAGTCTCTGGAGAACTTCCTTGTGAGCCAAGGGCACATGACTGGAGGACGCTGGAAGAAAGCTTGGTTGCCACAAGCCCAGAGTACACTGCGGCTCAAGCCAGAATTCGGCAAGCGAGCGCAGCGATTCGCCGGCACGAAATCCAGCCGCTGCCCAATCTGGCCGTGGAAATGGGGGCTGGCGTTGATAATAGTACTAATTCGGGCATGATCAATGTCCAGGTTGGGGCACCCATTCCCGTCTTCAACAAGAATCAAGGCAACATCGCCGCAGCACGTGCCGAGTATTGTCGAACACTCCAGGAAGCACAGCGTATCGACAACGCAATTCGAGCGCGTTTGGCAGTGGCTTCGGGCGAATACGCGCGCGCGGCACAAGCGGTGACCATGTACCCCAAGCACTTGCTGCCCGCCTCCCAAGCAACAATGCTGCTTGCCGAAGAGGCCTACAGGGTAGGTGAGCAGGACTTTGTGCAATTGCTGGTCACGCGACGTACTTACTTCGATACCAACCTGGCCTACATCGCCGCCTGCTCGCAACTGGCCAGCGCTCAAGCGCAGATCGATGGCTACCTGTTAACCGGCGCACTTGGTTCAGTCATCAACAACAGCGGCGATGATTCACTGCGGGGGTTGACGCTCAGCCAGGAATGATCTCTCCAGCGAATTCAAATTCGATGGTTACTGAGAAGCTCGTGCTTCAAGTCAGCGCGTTTAGACAGGCTTCAATGGCTTGGGCTTCATGATCGACACTAGCTTCGGAGCGCACATACTGGCGACCGCGCTGACCTAGGCGGCGAAGTGAATCGGGTTGATCGAGCATCTGCCTTAATTGGGATGTCAAGTCGGCCACGGAACCGGGGTGATGAAGTTGTCCGGCCTGAGCCCGTTGGTGTAGCTCTGGAAAGGTACCATGGCTTGGCAAAAGATAGGGAACGCCAGCGGCCATGGCTTCTAGCGCGAACAGACCCTTCGGATCAGCGTACGTGGTGGGAACGGCTAGTAGATCGATCTGAGAAAGAAATTGCTGTTTTTGTTGCCGATCAATAGTTCCCCAGTATTCATAACGCTGAGCCAATCCGGCCTGTTCGAGTTTTGTTTGCAGTGAATTCCAATAGGCTTGATGCTGTTTACCCTGCCAGCCTGCGATTAGCAATCGGAAAGCCTTTGATTCGGATTGCCGTACAAGCTCAATAAACGAATCCACTAGTAGATGCAGCCCTTTTTCTGGAGCGATTCGAGCCAAATATCCAACAGTCTTCAGAGTTCCGCTTGCATCCGAATGGTCGATTTGCATCAGGTCATCTGCGTCCACCGATAAAGGACAAACCTTCATGCGATCTACTGGCTGCTGCAACAGGTCGCTCATTCTCGATTGGTAATCGCAACTGTGCAACAAGAACAGATCAACCTGACCTGCTAAGCGTCGTAGTTCTACTAAGGCTTGACTACGATAGGGCTCGATCAGTCCGTCATAAAAGATATCATCGCCTTGAAGCATGACAACTTGTCGAGTCCTTGGTAGTACGCGGCGGATTCCAGGTATCGCTCCAGCGATCAGCAGGTTGGTGAATATCACTACATCTGGATTTAGCGACTTAAGCCACTGACACAGACGGTCCACTTCCTTTGCTTGGTTTCCCTGCTCACCTTTTAACATCGAAATGGTCAGCGCCCCTAGATTCTGTGCCGATGTTCCCATGGCTCGCGAGGCGATCCAACTGACCAATCCTGGGCGGCTCAAGAAGGCGTCGGCCCACTTGGGTATCCAGCGAAAAACAGGCGATACTTGTTGCAGATAGACATTTAGGCCACCATAAAACAACCGGTGCTGGCTGGCGTTGGGCTGATCGGTTTGAATGGGCGTGTAGGTCGGTATCAGCACGGCGTCGTGGCCGCGCCGCCTGAGAGCTTTGGCAACAGCATTGTCATGCAGACAGCTTCCACAGTACATGCCTGCAGCGCCAGCAGTGATATAAACGATTCGCATGAGCGGGACCAGCAGCAAGAGTGTACAGAACGCTGCATAGTATAGCTGTAATTGGCAACCAGCGTCGAGAGCCTAGTTGGCTCGGGTCGACACAAAGCCAGTGAAGTTATCTGGGCGAATCTGATCCATGGCCAGTCTTAAAGCTTCATCCACAGCCGCATTGGGCCTTTCGCTGGATACCTTGGCAGCGACGCGTTGATTCTCATCGGCATGGACGGCTACGGTCGGCCGAACTCCAAGATCGCTGATGGCTTGTCCGCTAGGAGAATAAAATTTTGAGACTGTCAGCCGAATACCGCAGTTGAGCGCACGGGTATGAAATAGCCCCTGGACACTTCCCTTGCCGTAGGTTGTATTGCCAACCAATGCCCCACGATTGTTGTCACGAATGGCACCAGCCAAAATCTCGCTGGCACTAGCCGATTGCTCGTCGATCAAAAGTACTAGCGGAACTTGCCAAGTACCGGAACGCTGAGCCTGGTAATTTTGATTTTCGATGCCGTTCTTGCCTCGTGTGCTGACAATGGCACCTTCACTCAAGAACCGATCAGCCACGGCCACTGAAGCGTCTAGCCATCCACCCGGATTGCCTCGCAGATCAATGATCAAGCTTTGCATGCCCTGGTGGTGAAGCTTCCAAAGCGCCTCGTCCAATTCGTCTGACGTAGTCTTCTGAAAGCTACTGATCTTCAAGTAGGCAATCTTCCGGTCTGGGTCAATCAGTTGAGCTTCCTCGATGCTGGGTACTTCGACACGGCGGCGCGCGATGATCTTATCCACGACTTGCCCATTGGACGTTTCAACCAGCAAGCGAACCTGACTGCCTTCCGGTCCACGCAGCAAGTCGGCAGCCCGTTCCGCCCCAACGTCTTCGCATCGCACCGAACCGATTTGCAAAATGCGATCATGCCGTTGCAGTCCCGCTTCGCGAGCCGGTCCGCCTGGAATGACGTTTAGAATCTTCAGGGGAACCACGTGTGGTTCCAAGGCGACGCCCAAGCCAACAAAATTGCCTTCGATCTGTGATTCAATTTCGTTTAGTTCGGCGGGCGATAGAAAAGCAGAATAGGGGTCCAATAAGCCTATGGCTCCCAGTGTAAATTGCAAGATCGTAGCGGTTGGAGATATCCCAAGTTCGCGTTGAGCGGCATCGGCGGCTTGAGCTACCAACTGACGAGCCTCCAAACGGCTGTTTACTGGCTTGGCCAGCGTCAAGCGGTGGATGTTCAGCCGAAAAGGTTCTAGGCGGTCTCTTTGGCTCTTGTCGACTTGAGTTTCAATAAATGCTGGCTCGGTCAAAGCGACTTCCAGATAGGCAGTGCCGCCGCGCACCAGTTCGGTGAACTGGACCACATCAACATAGCTCATCTCCAAACGGGCCAGCACTTCCGAGTACAGCTCTAGGGCTTGAGATGGACTAACGCTGCGAATCAATTGATCTACGGCTGAATCAGAACATCTTCGAACCGCATACTGGTGTAGTCGAGATAATTGCACCCGTCGCAGCAACTGCGGCTCGGCTGGGTTTTTCCGCAGTCCAGCTTCATAGTGATGAATGGCATCGATCCAACTGCGCTGGCTTTCCAGCTTCAGCCCCAGTGCCAACAACTCGTGAATACTACTGTTAGCAGCATCAGGGTTGGCTTGGCGGTCCGATGGGAACGGCTGGGCTAAGCACTGGGAACCTATGGATAGACAGATGGCACAGACGGCCATCCTGTAGACATGGTTTGCTCGCGCAAAGAAGATCATCTGGGCTCTTCCAAAGAAGTTGACTTCGTGACAACATGGAATACGAATCCTCTGCAAAATCAGCCCATGAATACCCCTAGGAGAGGTTCCGTGGCATCTTGCGATCCGCTAATTGTGAGCCGTTATCCCTCGAAGCGCGTGGCATCGGTCTTGCTTCTTAAAAGCCTTCCAGCAACCGATTGAGCCACGTGCTACTCATCCATGCACGAAGTCGACCCGTGGGAAATATAGGTCGCAAAGGGAGGATAGTCAAAAAAAGGCGACAACTTTTTTGTCCCCCAAACCGGTGTAATCGTCATACCTTGCCAAACGGGATTGGGTCGCTCTAACAGTACCGAATATTCCCTTGCCCTCTGGACCTTTCAGTGGTTTCAAGGGATGCTTATGGGGCTTTGACTAATCTGGTTAACCCCTAGTGCCGCGATAGCCAGCAAAGTCCGGTAAACTCCTGAAATTCTGCTATGACCTCCTGAAAACCTGTTATTATTGTTCTACTGCCATTATGTTTGAGAATGTTCCGTTATCGCCACCCGATCCGATCTTGGGTCTTTCCGACGCTTTTGCCAAAGACACCAGGCCAGACAAGATCAACCTAACGATTGGCGTCTATCAAGATGACCAGGGCCGCACGCCCGTTCTACGCTGCGTGAAATTGGCCGAGCAGGCGCTGCTGGAGACTGAGCAAACCAAAGGTTATCTTGGCATTGATGGTCTGGCCGCATTTCGTCAGCAGGCGATTCAGCTAGCCCTTTCCGGCGTAGTACCCGAGAACCAGGTTGTTGCCGTGCAAACTCCCGGTGGCACTGGAGCGTTGCGAGTTGCGGCTGACTTGATCCGAAAGAATCAGGGGCCCGTGCGAATTTGGGTAAGCACGCCAACCTGGCCTAATCATGTCGGAATCTTTGAATCGGCAGGGCTGGAGGTGAAGAGCTACCCCTACCTGACTGCGGATAAAAAGGATCTGGATCTTGACGCCATGATGTTGGTGCTGCAAAGTGAAGCGCGGCGTGGGGACATTCTCTGCTTGCACGGCTGCTGTCACAATCCGTCGGGTATCGACCCTACCGCCCAGCAATGGAGTCAAATCGCAGAACTGTCAGCACAAAAAGCGAAGCTGCAACAGATCGATTTTGCCTATCACGGGTACGGAGAAGGATTGGAGGAGGATCGCGTAGGCGTGAAGGCGATAGGTGCCTTGCATCCCGAATTTCTTCTGTGCAGTTCATTCTCCAAAAACTTTGGACTCTACAGTGAACGCGTTGGCGCACTGCTGGTTGCCTGCGCACAACCCCAGTATGTTCCCAATGTGGCCAGCAGCGCCAAACAGGTGGTCCGAACCAGTTACTCCAATCCTCCAAGACACGGTGGAGCTGTGATCACGACTATCCTAGCCGATGAAAAGCTAAGGACTCTGTGGAATCAGGAACTAGCCGAGATGCGTCAGCGCATCCATGCGATGCGAATCCAGTTTGTCGAGGGTATGAAATCTGCTGGTGCGTCCACCGATTTTTCGTTCTTGCTGAAGCAGCGCGGCATGTTCTCCTTCAGTGGTTTGACCGCTCTGCAGGTGGATTGGCTGCGAAGCGAAAAAGGTGTTTATCTGGTCGGTAGCGGACGCATCAACGTGGCTGGCATCACTTCCGGTAACTTGCCAGCGCTGACTTCTGCGATTGCTCAAGCATTGCGGCTGTAGTCGCCCATCAGCAGAAAGTTCGGCGGATGCGATATCTGGTTACCGGCGGATGCGGTTTTATTGGCTCTCACTTGGTTGAGTCGCTGTTAGCGGACGGTCACGAAGTGGAAGCCTTGGACGACATGTCCACCGGCAGCCAAGAGAATCTAAGTGCCTGTAAGGACAACGTTCGGCTGCAGGTTATTTCCGGCAGTGTGACTCAGTCGCCGTTGGTCGACTCGGCGATCCAGCGATGTGATGCCGTTTTCCACTTGGCATCAGCCGTGGGAGTGCGGCTGATTATGCAGCGGCCGATCGAATCGATCGACACGATGGTTGCGGGTACTCAGACCATCTTAAAAGCTGCCAGCCACTACCAACGCCCACTGCTGTTGACTTCGACTTCCGAGGTCTACGGCAAGTCAAAGGATGTGCCTTTTCAGGAAGACGGAGATCGACTAGAGGGCCCCACGACAAAGATCCGATGGGCCTACGCCTGTGCCAAAGCGCTGGATGAGTTCATGGCTTTGGCTTATCATCAGTCGACTGGATTGCCAGTTGTAGTTGTCAGGCTATTTAACACCGTCGGTCCGCGACAGACGGGACAGTACGGCATGGTGCTGCCCAATTTTGTAAGACAAGCTTTATTAGGTCAGCCGCTGGTGGTTCTGGGCGACGGCGGGCAGTCGCGCTGCTTTTGCCACGTAGCCGACGTAGTGCGCGGGCTTCGGCTTTTAATGGATTGTCCACAAGCTGATGGTCAAGTGATCAATTTGGGATCGACCGATGAAGTCACGATCGAACAACTTGCCAGGCAGGTGATTGCCAGGTTAAATAGTCCTTCTAAGCTGGTTTTCCAAAACTACCAAGACTATTACGGCGATGGCTTTGAAGAGATGCAGCGGCGAGTGCCAAGCATCGAAAAGGCTGGCAGATTAATCGGCTGGACTCCCAAGAAAGATCTTAACAACATCATCGATGACGTAGCTCAAGCTATCAGGCGAAATCTATGAACGATTGCGAAATTTTCGATGAACGGAATTGATTACGACTTGGAAGGACTTGAAGTAATACTATCATCGCAATCATCAGTATTTAGTGGTCGCCCTGACCGACGCCAGCGGTGCGTTCGTCGAGCGATACGCCTACACGGCCTACGGCCAGCCGACCTTCCTGACCGGTTCGGGCACGCTGCTGCCTGACACGGCTGTGGCCAATCGTTATACTTACACCGGACGTGAGTGGGACGGCCAAGTGCAACTCTTCCATTACCGGGCTAGAATGTACGATGCCCAGTTGGGAAGGTTCTGCTCCAGGGATCCGATCGGGTTCGAGGGAAGTAAGTGGGGGCTGTATGAGTATGTCAATGGGCGGTCATTGGTTGCTGTGGATCCCAGTGGATTACTTGGCCCGCTTGTATTGCTCGTCGCCGGCGGGGGTATCGTTATCTCAGCTGGTACTGCGGCATTGATTGCTGCTGCAGCCGTTTATGGGATATCTGTGTACGCCTGCTTAACGACTCCCTCGTGCCGAGACCTTGCGTAACAACTAGCGCGCGACGCCGTAGAAAACGTAAGAGAAATTTGCCGAAGGCGTCCACGTGAGACAAGAGGACAAGAGAAGGGTTGCACAATTGAAGACTGCAATTCCAATGCAGGATGCGGGGAATGGCATGGATATTGGACAAGAACATGTCAGTGGCATGGCAACTGGTGTTGTTGCGGTGCTCCCCTATAGGATTCACTGACTTTGAAGTCCAATATTCAAGTATCCGAAATACGTTTAGAAGAATGAAGTGATTCGATCAATGGTTTCCTTTTCAGTTGTAAGTTTCTAGTCAACAGTTAACCTTCTCGGAGGTGCATTCGCAATGGCGTTTCTTCTGTCGACACTAGAAATCAAGGGATCTGACCCAAGGATATTGATTTTAGACCAATATTTTCAAAAACCGTTCTATGAAAAGCCACTTACGATTCAGACTGGAAGTTTCCTGCAGTACGTGTCGACGGTGTCGTTGTTTGGTGAAGCAATGGATGAATCAGATGGGGTCTCACTTACACTTGATTGGTTGGCTGAAAACAGGGAGAAAATGCGAAGTCTAGTAGGACGAGCTAAACTTGAGATCGAATGTGGGCTAAGGTCAGACGACGGTTCACGATTTATGACGAATTCACCGGATGACCTTCGGATTCTTAGTGAAGTAGAGTGCTGGTTCAGTATTCAATACTACAAGAGCTTTTGATTGTACAAGCAGCACCCTGGGGACAGCAAGCAGCACCCTGGGGACAGTGCTGCTTGGCAGCGGAGCGGAATTAAGCAAGCGGAATGGGGACACTCAACTTTGCAAGAAGGCAAATGCTATAACAATATTAGAAATGGCATTCCAGGCAGAATGGCGAGTCTGGGTAGACACTAGGCGCAGTTCTTTAGGGGGTGTTAACCCAAGATGTGTGTCACCCGTCTTCGCCAATTTGGTATGTGATAGCGGAATGGGGACACTCAACTTTGCCAGTGAAAGCAGCACCCTGGGGACAAAGCAGTACCCTGGGGACAGTGCAGTGCTGCTTGGCATGGGTAGTCGGAATGGGGTCTGACTGCGGCCGATCAGACGATTGAATCTCTTCTTTAGGACCGTCTGCTAAGAGAATTTCGGGTAGAAACCAATAATTTGCCGA